>CACVAV010000035.1 GCA_902727945.1 uncultured Thiotrichaceae bacterium
TGCGGTCTGTGCGTGTTGCGGCCTTCCCTGAAAAGTGAACGCCAGTAAACAAAAAAGGCGTTAAATGCGCTGTATGCCCTTTCCCCGGTTCCGGGTGTATTACACCGTTTTTTTAAATTGCGTGGCTGTGCGTGGCTGAAAATAGCCTTTGATTGCTTGATTAGGTGTTGTTGTTGCCCCTCTCTGGAATTTCTCTACATAGAACGGGGGCGCGGTGTAAGCCCCCCTACTTTCAAAATCGCTGCACAGTACCTTGGTTTTTTCATGGGGTATAATTGGTTATGTATTGGATTCACGAACAAGACAAAAAGTATTACCGGGCGCGTGTGGCCTGCGATCTAACCGGACAACTCGGAGTGTCCAAGGAATTTGGTTCTTTGAAAACCGCTAGGGCGCGGCGAATGTTCACCCCGGTATCTTCCCGCTTTGCCGGTGCTGAAGAACTGGACAAGGTGAACCGGGATAGAATCCGGCACGGCTACAGGGTAACGCTTGACCCCCTTGAACAATTGCTGAAGGCTGAAAGCCTGAACCAGTAACCGGACACACCACACCAGCCGGACACTGTACAGGACACACTACCCCGGACAGAGGCGGACAGATGGCTAATGTATCCATATCAAAAGCGGCAAAGCTGGCAGGCGTTAGCCGTTCAACCCTGTATTCAACTTACATCAACAAGGGTGCTATCAGCGTTTCAGCCGATGCCAGGGGGCGAAAGTTCATAGATACCTCTGAGCTGTTGCGGGTGTTTGGCGCTTTACAGCCGGACACTGTGCAGGACAGCAAACCAAAACCGCCCCCAACTAAATCTTCCCAGGTGTCAGACACCCCGGACACTGTACAAAATCCCCATACCCGGACAGGTTCGGACAGCGTGAATATTGAGCTTAGGCTTGTGCGTGAACAGTTGGCAGAGGCAAAACAGCAGATGCAGGCATATTCAGACAGGGAAAACTGGTATCAGTCCCAGATTAAAACCCTCACTGATACGGTAAAGCTCCTGGAAGATAAGCGACCAAAGCAGGAAGAAAACCCCCGGCGATGGTGGCAAGTTCTCTGGAAATAGCTTGAAAATGTCTAGTCCAGTCTAATAAAAACCGCCCCCGGCTCTGAAGCCCCCCCCCCATGTTATTGAGCTGGCGGTTTTTGAAGTTGTGTTTTTTGGAAGGTCTTAATTATCATGCATACCCCCCCCATGCTTTTGTGATTCGCGAAATTTAGAGGAGAGTCATGGTTCACAAAAGTGTAGCCTCTCAGGGATTCGACACCCCCCTCCGGTTCTGTCCTGGAGGTCAACCACAGTCAACCGCTAAACCGTTACCCAGCGTTACCCGTTGGAGGTGTGACAACCTACCTTTTGAGGTTGTCACTACCCCAAAGCGAAACGAAACGCGAAAAAAAATAGAAGTGTGTAGCGCAAGGGCGCGGTATCGGCTCCCGTACCGGGAACCCTCTGGGAGTACCTTTTTAGTTCATGCAATCGTTTGAGGCTGCGTGTGTTGCTCTGTGAGCTGCGTTTGTTTTGGGGGGTGTCATTGTGTTGGCTTTCTTCTAATCGTCTTACGTGCGCCCCCTGGTGGCTCCTGGTGGATGCTTTCGCCCTGCCCTGGATCGACCACCAAACGGAACGGAAACGCTATTTTTTGGAGTTGGTAACTAGCGCAAGGCTGCGAGTCGTAACCCCGTACCGGGAACCCTCCGGGAGTACCTTTTTACTAAAGGGTTTACAGCTTGCCCGTATTCCCTTGCCTGTTCTTTCTGGTAAATTGGCTCTGTGCTTTGGCTTCAAGCGTTGGCATTCTGCCTTGCTTCGGTCGTTGTCATGTCAACCCCCCTATAGTGCAGTGACCATAGAAAAAAAACGCGAGTCGTAACCCCGTACCGGGAACCCTCCGGGAGTACCTTTTTTACCCAGGCACAAAAAACCCCGGACAATGCCGGGGTTCCTTCTACCCTGCCCTTATCAGGCTATTGAGTATTTAGCTTGTCC
>CACVAV010000036.1 GCA_902727945.1 uncultured Thiotrichaceae bacterium
GCTTTAGGGCTGGGGCAACCGGCTTAACTTTAATCTGAAAAAGTAAAAATAAAGTTGTACAAACATAACTGTCAATCCTCCTCCATGACAGTTGTTATGCAAACGGCGGGACTAACCATCCCGCCTTCTTTCTGTTGATAATCTTAATAGCTACCTGCCGCTGAATTTAACCAAACCAACGTCGCATCATTTCCCGTAGCCATGACCTGAAATCGGATGATGGTGCAGGAGTCGGAGTCGGAGTCGGAGTCGGAGTCGGAGTCGGAGTCGGAGTCGGAGTCGGAGTCGGAGTCGGAGTCGGAGTCGGAGTCGGAGTCGGAGTCGGAGTCGGCGTTGTGTCACTACCATCATTAGCAAATTCAATCATCTTTTCGACGATAGCTGCTAAGGGTGAGCCTTGTTCACGTGACGCTTGCGCGGCAACACTTTGCCAGGTTCCCGGTACTGAACGGCGTACATCAGTCCAGCTACCGCTGATCTGACTATCGCGTTGCGTCTGGGCTTTAGCGCCTTTGGGTGGTGTCCACAGGAAGTCAGGGTGCTTATTGCGGTACCACTCACCACCAATGATGTCGCCATCGCCATCCAGTTCTAAATCATACTCGTACTCAACAGAATGCACAGCATCCAGATCAGGGCTATCGCTTTCGCGCTGCCGTGGATTGGTTTCAACGATGTAATCCACCTTCATTGAAATACCCACTACCGATTTGGTTTTGGCGCTCCGGAAGCGTTTGAATTTATCAGCGGTGTATTCACCAATGGCGACTGTTGCATCTGCAAGGGAATCGGTTGCCTGACGAGTTTGAGGATTAAAATAGCTGTATTCATAAGAATACATTGGTTGATTCCATACCTCATAATCAAAGGTAACATCCAGCACCATGCTGCGCTTAGAAACACCGATCTGATTAACCGCAGCAATGTGCCATGTGCCCGGGTTAGTATCAAAACAGCGTTCTGACATGACACGACCGGTGTCCGGATCAGTCGCCGGGTCTTTATCATTACAGCGGCCACCGATGAAACGGGTGCGTGCCGCCGCGTTTGCCCATAATAATGATGCTAATGCTTTAATATCAGCAGGGTAAAATTTAATGGGTATATTATCAGGTGTATGCAGCGTCACCGGCTTGACCGGACGATCCAGCATGTATGCAACAGGTGCCCAACCATGGCAGATGCCCATCCAGGTTTCCACACTGCCGTTCGCGTCGAAATAACGTTTGCCTTCCGACCACATGCGTTGTGTCAGGCTGCCGTTTTCATCACCCACTAAGGCATCGTATTTTTCTGCGGGTGATAGCTTGTTAATATTGTATGCACTGCGGCTGGCCAGTATGGCAGTGGCAGGGTTGTCTATAATATAGTCTGCATTAGTTTTCCAGCTCTCTGATTCCGGAAAATTAGGGTCTGCATAACGCGCACCAAGAATGCCTTTATAAATAGCCCAGTAATCATCTGACCAGGGTGTTTCAGCTAGTTTTGCTGATTTCAGTCCGGCGCTTTCCATTTCATTCAGGCGTTTATAGCGTAAGGTATCTACCAGATTAGCCGGATTGTCAGTGGAGGTGGAGGCAGCGCGGGCAGTCACCCGTGGTGCATCAGCCAGTTGAATTTGTCGCAGGGTGTCACGTGAATCAACAAAATCGTTTTCTGCGATGTCAGCTGCTGAGAATGCGGTCACACTTTCAACGGGATTACCATCAGCATCCGTTTTTGGCGGCTGTTCATTCATGAAGCGAGGGGTGTTTGTCGCAAAAGCTTCTAAGCGGGCGTTTAGTTTATCATCGTGCTCATTTGGCATTGGGGGCGTGCTCCTTGACGTTTTATAATTCGAATGGTTAATGTGACCTTATTGTAGTTGACTATGGGAAAAATTGTCGCCGTTTATGGATAATGAATACTGGATGTACTATGCGCTGACGCTGGCAGAGCGGGCGTCTGGGGAAGGTGAGGTGCCGGTGGGTGCTGTGTTGGTACGTGATGG
>CACVAV010000037.1 GCA_902727945.1 uncultured Thiotrichaceae bacterium
AACACTCCAAGAACGCGGAAGATGCCAGTGTGCGGTTTAATTTTGTGGTAGGCGAAACCGTTAAATACCTTTATGTGACCGAAGCACAGCAACAAGCTGTTGCCGACGGTGAGTTATCCATCACCTTCATGGATGGTAAGCGTTGTTTGATTCCACCCGAGATTGGCGCACAAATTCTTGAACTGGATGACAGCAAAATCGTTATTAATTTTAAAGATGACAACAGCAACAGCGAGCAAATTCCCGTTGATGTGCCCGTTGATGCCGATACAACAAGTAAATCCGGCAGCGAGTGATCGCGTAATGGTCACCCGTCCTCTTTTTCTTTAATTTCCATCGCTTGCCGGTACAGGCTATTTTTAGCCTGGCCGGTGAGTTTTGCGGCGATAGTAGCGGCCTGTTTGACCGGCAACTCATCCACCAGTATTTCTAACAACCGTGCCGTGTCTAAAGCCGTCTGTTCAGACTCCTCCCCTGTTTTTCCGACACCAGCCACCATGACGACAAACTCACCTTTGCGCATGTTTTCATCGCCCTCGAGCTGAGTCAGTAAATCACTCACCGATCCACGGTAAAAATGCTCATAAAGCTTGGTTAGTTCGCGCGCAATGACGATTTCACGCTGCGCACCAAAAATTTCCTGCAAATCAATCAGGAAATCTTTAATCCGGTGACTGGATTCATAGAAAACCAAGGTAGACGTCGCAGACTTCAATGCTTCCATGGCTTTACGCCGTGTACTGCCTTTGGCAGACAAAAATCCCTCGAACGCAAAACGGTCAGTTGGCAATCCAGCCGCAGACAACGCGGTAATAAGGGCGCTGACACCCGGAACCGGAATCACATTAATGCCCTGCGAAACCAGGGCACCCACTAAATAATAGCCCGGATCACTAATCAACGGTGTCCCCGCATCACTCACCAAGGCAATACTCTGCCCCGCAGTAATAGCGGAAAAAATAGCCTCAACACGGGCCGCCTCATTATGCTGATGCAGGCTGTGCAATGACTTCTGTATGCCCAAATGAGTCAGCAACTTGCGCGTCACCCGGGTATCTTCCGCATAAATCACATCAACAGAGCGCAACACTGACACCGCACGCTCGGTTATATCGCCCAGATTCCCGATGGGTGTTGCCACACAATATAAAGCTGCTTCCATTTCAGCGTCCATTCAACAGTAAAGTGTTAATTTACCATTCAAAAGGCAGAAATAATTAAACAATGTTATAGTTTCTGACCTAATTCTTCCTGCAACAACGATTAATAACCGGCTTGGTAGTCATTAAATGAAAAAGAACACATTTAAGCAGTTGTTTTTAGGCAACTTACTGCTCACATCTGCACTGCTACTCGGAGGCTGTTCTGTCGCTCCGGAGGCTGAAAATACACCACCTCCTGTTACCCGGGCACAAGGCAAAGCTCCACCACAAAACAATACGACCAGCAAACCGGCGGTTAAAGACGTTAAGCCAACCCTGCAACAAGCCAATCAACTGATGAAAAAAGGCCGCCGGGCGCAGGCCGCCGATGTTTATTACCGCGCCGCATTCAGTTATCCGTCGCCACAACGTGAGCGCATTATTTTGCAAGCTGCTGAAATCACCGCCTCAGTTGGCGACAAACGCAAAACAACAGACTATCTGAAACAGGTGAAGGCACAATCACTGAGACCGGACACACAGGTGCGCTACCGCTACGTCAAATCATTGGTCGCACTGCATGAAAAAAACCCGAACCAGGCTCTGAATATTCTGCCACGCCGGACAGATGGTTTATCAAAAGGGTTGAGGGACAAAGTCGAGCTGGTACGGCAACGTGCTATTAAAATGGGCGGAAAATACACAGGTTCTTCCCCTACGCCTATTGCAGCCATTGCTGCACCTTCAAGACCGGCTGTCGCACCGCGAAGAACACAGACAAGACCAGAGAAAAGACCACAACCGAACCAACTGGCGCATTACAATG
>CACVAV010000038.1:0-3196 GCA_902727945.1 uncultured Thiotrichaceae bacterium
GACCGAACTGGTGGCCGGTGTAGGCCATTGCCAGTGGTTCTGCGCGTTCAGGTAGGCGGTTACCACTGAATACAGCAACCTGTTCGTTTTCTTTCAAGCGCTCAGCGGGCAAGTTTAGTTCTGTGGCTAATGATTCATTCAGGACAATGAGTGTGGGTTGTTTAACCGGCTGTGGATTGACACGACTGTAAAAATATTCAGGTAAACGAGCGTAGCTGTTATCAAAGGGAAATAAAGCTGTATTCATGGTGACCTGCTTGCTGTTAGGTATGCTGTCAAAGTAGTCGCCATGTTATACATCCGGTTTATAGAATGCGAAAAACCTTCATTACCTAATTGCAATGGCCGTTCTGTTCTGTTTTTATCGTGAGTAATTAAAAACCCAGGCTTAGCATGTTACCGATACTCGCATTTTTCACACTATTGATTCTACTGGCCACCTTGCTTCCACTCTCGCGCCATTCGCACTGGGTTGTCAGGGGGATGGAGTTTCCCCGCCTACAGTTTGCGGTGCTTTCAGCCGTTTTACTGATAGCCCATTTTGTTTTTCTTGATGCTCAAATGGTCATTGTTCAGGTGCTGGTAGTTGTTACAGCGCTGTGCCTGGTCTGGCAGTTGTGGTGGGTGTTGCCTTATACACTGCTATGGCCTAAAGAGGTGAAGCTCTCTGATGATGAGACTGCGGATAAACAACTCAGTATCCTGACATCAAATGTGCTTACACCCAATCGTAATGCTGAGGCATTGATTCGCCTGGTGGAAAAGCATCAGCCTGATGTGTTGGTAACGCTGGAATCAGATCAGTGGTGGGAGGATCAGCTCAAGGTACTCGAAGCTGAGATGCCTTACAGCGTCAAATGTCCGCTCGATAACCTTTATGGTATGCACGTCTTTTCACGGTTACCGCTCAGTGAGCAGGAAATCTGCTATTTCGTTGAAGAAGGGGTTCCCTCTATACACGTGGCCCTGGAGTTGCGCTCAGGGGACAAAGTTCGGGCGCATTTTCTGCATCCGGCTCCCCCCAGTCCGACAGAAAATCCTGAGTCAGCAGAGCGGGATGCTGAATTGGTGATTGTGGCCCGAAGTGTCGCTGAGACTGACCAACCCGTGATTGTAACCGGTGACCTTAATGATGTCGCCTGGTCTGCTACCGCCCGGCTCTTTCGTAAAATTAGTGGTTTGCTGGATCCGCGCGTAGGCCGTGGTGTGTTTAACACCTTTCATGTGGATTACCTGTTTGTGCGTTGGCCATTGGATCATTTGTTTCACAGTCAACATTTCACTTTACAAAATATTCAGCGCCTACCGTCGATTGGTTCAGATCACTTTCCATTACTGACCCGGCTTACGTTTACGCCGGTGTACGGTGACGGCCAAAAGGGTATAGAGGCAGGTACTCCTGAGCATGAGTGGGCGACAGAGATAGCTGAAAAGCAGAGTGTGAGTGAAAATGATGTGCCAACACCGGGTGAGAAATAAGGCGGTACTATACGCAGGACTTTAACCTCTGTTATTCTCAGGCTCATGAATAATAGAGAATTTACCCTACCGGTGCGGGTGTACTACGAGGATACAGATGCCGGAGGCGTGGTTTACCACAGTAACTACCTTAATTTTATGGAACGTGCGCGCACGGAATATTTGCGTGAGTTGGGCTATGATCAGGACGTGCTGGCGAATGAGCTGGATGCATTGTTCGTGGTTAGCAGCATTCAAATCGATTACAAGCGCCCCGCCCGTTTTAATGATGCGCTGGAAGTGCGTACATCGGTTGAAAATATGGGGCGGGCCAGTGTTGAGTTCAGACAGCGCATCCTGCGCAAGGCTGAGAATATGCGGGATGAAGAGGTATTAACAGAGGCTGTGGTTAAAGTTGCCTGTGTGAATGCCACGAGTTTTAAACCCGGCGCAATACCACAGTCTATAAAAGGTGCATTATCCGGTGACTACTGATTTATCTATTATCCAACTGATTCTTGACGCCACGCTGGTGGTCAAGATTGTGATGGGCCTGCTGGTGCTGGCGTCCCTGGTATCCTGGACGCTGATTATTATGAAGAGCGGTAAGCTCAAGCGCGCGCGGCGTAATGCTGAGCGTTTTGAGTTACGTTTCTGGAGTGGTATTTCGCTGAATGCGTTATACGATGAGCTGGGGCAAAACCCTGATCGTGAAGGTCTGGAGCGTATTTTCTATGACGGTTTCCATGAATACCTGCGTGCCATGAAAACTGATCCGGCGGCACGTTTGTCCATGAGTGATGCTGTACAGCGTTCAATGCGCGTGGCCAGCTCCAAGGAAGTGGATAGCCTTGAACGGAATCTGGCTTTTCTGGCGACGGTGGGTTCCACCAGTCCCTATGTCGGTTTGTTTGGTACGGTCTGGGGGATTATGAATTCATTTATTTCTCTGGGTAAAATGAAGCAGGCAACATTGTCAGTGGTAGCGCCGGGTATTGCTGAAGCGTTGATTGCCACGGCGATTGGCCTGTTTGCTGCGATTCCGGCGGTGGTAGCGTATAACCGTTTTAATGATCATATTGATAGACTGGCGGTGCAGTACGATAACTTCCGTGAAGAGTTTACCGCGTTGCTTGAGCGTCAGGCAGCAGCACAAAAGCGGCCTGTCTCATGAGATCCACCCGCCGCCCGCGTAAATCGATGGCAGAAATGAATGTAGTACCTTATATCGATGTGATGTTAGTGCTGCTGGTGATTTTTATGGTGACAGCGCCGATGATGCAGATGGGTGTGGACATTGATATGCCTGATACGGGCACAAAATCACTCACCACCGACAATCAGCAGGAACCTTTGATTATTTCTGTGGATCAAACCGGACAATACTTTTTATCAGACGAGACGCTTCTGGGTGAAACGGAGCTTCGGGATTACATCGCACAGCAATTGATCGGGGAAGCGGCGCAGCGCCCGGTACGCATACGGGCAGCAAAAAATGTCGAATATCATTATGTCATGGCAGCGGTTGCAGCTGCTGAATTGGCTGGTGCGAAAGTTGGCCTGATGACTGACCCTCTACAGTAATACTGTTATAGGCTTGGAATAACAACGTTTATGTTTAAAGAACTTCTGAAAAATCCGACTGCCCTGTTCTGGGCTGTAATGCTACACGTCCTTGTGGTTGGTCTGCTGTTGTTCGGTTTGAGTAATCATAAAGAGCCGGAGGTGTCTCAAACGT
>CACVAV010000038.1:3296-10173 GCA_902727945.1 uncultured Thiotrichaceae bacterium
TTGTGGTTGGTCTGCTGTTGTTCGGTTTGAGTAATCATAAAGAGCCGGAGGTGTCTCAAACGTCTGAGTCTGTGCAATTGCTGGGTACGAGTTCCGCTGCTCAGACGGCGGTCACTTCCGAGGTGGCTGAAACTGTACCCGATCCTGCGCCGGTATCTGATAGTGCAGCGATTGCGCCACCGCCGGTTGATAAAAAAAAGGCGGAGCAGGATCTTAAAGAACAGCAACAAAGGCAGCAGGCACAACAAGAAAAACAACGCAAAGAAGAGGCCGCAGAATTACAGCGTGAAGAGCAACAGCGCAAAAAAGCCGAGCAGGAAACAGAGCTGCTGAAACAAGCGTTGGCAGAACAAAAGAAAGAAACCGAGCGTTTAAGACAAGCTGAAGCAAAGAAAGAGCTGGTGCGGCAGAAGCAGGAAGCTGAGAACCTGAAGCAATTAGAAGAAGAACTCAGGCGCCAGGAGTTAATCGCAAAACAGTTAGCTGAAGAGCGCCGCAAAACACAGGAAGTACAACAGCAGGCTGATCAGGCAAAACAGGATCGTGAGGCCGCTGCAAAAAGACAGGAAGAAGAGCGTAAAGAGTGGGAGAAGAGTCAACAGACGCTGCGGGAGTTGGAAGCTAAGAAAGCTGAGCAACAGGAACGTATCCGGCGTTCGGAAGCATTAGCACGTGAGGCGAGGGAAGCCGAGCGGCAACGTGCTGAAGAAGTTCGGGCATTAGCAGCTGAGAAAGTGCGCCTGAAAGAACTGGAGCAAAAGAAAGCTGAAGCGGAATTGGCACGTAAAAAAGAGGAATTCAAACAGCGTTGGGAAGCTGAGCAGGCTAAAAAGAAAAGAGAAGCTGCTGAAGCCAAGGCGGCAGAGATAAAACGTGTCGCTGATTTGAAAAAGCAAGCGGCGGCGGAAAAAGCACGCCAGGAAAAAGAAGCGTTGGAAAAGAAGAGGGCTGAATACCATGAGCGCTGGAAAGCGGATCAGGAAAAAAAGAAGCAGGAAGCTGAAGAAGCCAAACAGAGAGCTGCTGCTGAGAAAAAACGTTTAGCTGAGCAAAAGAAAAAAGCGGCTGAGGAAAAGGCACGTCAGGAAAAGGCCGCACTGGCAGCCAGGAAAGCTGAATATCATGAACGTTGGAAAGCAGATCAGGAAAAAAAGAAACAGGAAGCCGCGCAGGCAAAAGCGAAAGCGGCAGCTGATCAGAAGCGACAGGCAGCCGAGCAAAAACGGAAGGCGGATGCTGAGCGGGCAAGGCAGCAGGCGGAACGTACCCGCCAGCAACAACAGCAACAGGCTAATCAGCAAGCAGGCTCAGCCGGTGGCGTAGATCCCGGTGCTTTACGCAGAGCGGGAGAAGCTTGGGGGAATGATATTTTGCGTCATGTCAGTTCACGCTGGATTGAACCGGTAGACACCTTTGGTATGCAGGCAACCGTAGTAATGACGATCCGGCCACCGGGACTTATTAAGCAGATGCGGGTGACAAACTGTCAGGGTAGTCAGCAATTTTGTGATTCACTGATCACCGCCTTGCATAAGTCAGAGCCGTTTCCACGTCCATCCAACAATGCGCTGTATGACCAGAATTTACGATTAATTTTCGAGCCAAACTAATGACTATGAAAAGATTCTATCTTAAACGCCCCATCAGTATTTTAATGTTGTTTATGACCAGTCTGTTACTGGCTTTACCCGCCAGAGCAGAGTTGGTTATCCGCATTACGGGTGGGGTGAGTGATGGTATTCCGGTGATGATTATGCCGTTTGAGGGGGTGGGTGCTTCGCGGATTATTGAAGATGACTTTCGTCGTAGTGGTCAGTTTACGATGATAAATCCGGCACGGGCCGGTCAGCCACTACGCTTCGGTCAGCCTTTTCAGAAACAATTATTGAAAAATAGTGGTGCGGAATATGTGGTGGTCGGGCGTTTGAATAACGGTCTGGAGTTTGAACTGCTGAATGCGGCAACGGGTGCCAGAATGGCTTCCTATACTATTCCGCCACACAGTAACCTGCGCAGTATGGCGCATAAGGCCGCCGATGCTATTTACCAGCGCCTGACGGGTAAGCGGGGTGCATTTGATACCCGGATTGCTTATGTCTCAGCCAGTGGTGCGGCACGTGATCAAACCTATCGATTAATTATTTCTGATGCGGACGGCTACAACCCACGCACAGTGATGACTTCGGATAAACCGGTGATGTCACCGACCTGGTCACCGGATGCGCGGCAACTGGCTTATGTCTCTTTTGAAAGCGGGCGTTCGGCCATTTATGTGCAAAATCTGCTGACAGGCAATGCGTACCCTATTTCAAATGCTGAAGGTATGAATGGTGCCCCGGCCTGGTCACCGGATGGGCGCACTATTGCGATGAGTTTGTCGGTTGATGGTAATGCGGATATTTATGTGGTGAGTACCGGCGGTGGTGCCGAACCACGGCGTATTACCCGGGCGCGTGGGATTGATACTGAGCCGAGCTGGGCGAATGCTAATACACTGATTTATACCTCGGACCAGGGCGGCAAGCCACAATTGTATCGTACTTCTGTCAATGGTGGTGATGGTGCACGCCTGACGTTTAATGGCAGTGAAAACTCAGCGGCTAGCGTCGTCGGCAATTCGATTGCTATGGTGCGTCAGGACGGTGATGTGTCACGTATTGCGCTAATGAATGCGGCCAGTAAAGCGATGGTGATGGTTTCGCGTGGCGGGCGTTATGATGAATCGCCTTCACTGGCTCCGAACGGTGCTATGGTTATTTATTCTACTGAAGAGCGTGGCCGGGGTGTATTGGCGATTGCCAGTAGTAATGGAAAAGCGAGTCAGATTTTGTCTGCGCAGGATGGCCATGTACGTGATCCTGCGTGGTCACCTTATGTGAATTAAAATAAACGCACCGCGTGTTTTTGGTGTGAGAGAAGGATAGAGTAAAAATGAATATTAAATTAGCCATTGGTTTAGCAGCAGTTAGCGTAGTTTTAGCCTCAGGTTGTAGTTCCAAACCCAAAAAACCGGCGCCGGGCAGTGAACAAACCGGCTCAATGAACGGTGAGCATAGTCATGGTGGTAAGAGTCACTCTCATAATGGATTACCTGGTCACCGTCATGACGATAATATTTCAGTACAGCCAGGAAGCGGTAACGGTTTTGGTGGATCAGGTAGTGGCGGCAGTGGCTCCGGTAGCGGCCTTGCCGGAAATGGTTCAGGTGGTTCAGGTCAGAGTGGTGGTTTTGGCGGTGGCGGTAATAATGGTGGTGTTGGTAATGGTCAGGGTGGCGGTTTCGGCAGTGGCTCTGGTTATGCGGGAAACACTAAAAGCGCATACACCCCTGCTGATTTAAGGGACAGTCGCAGTATTCTTGCGCAGCGTATAATATATTTTAACTATAACCAAGCCAATATCGACCCTCAGTATCGCCCTGTATTGGATGCGCATGCCTCTTTGCTGAGAGATTTTCCGGAGTTAAATGTCCGTCTGGAAGGGCATGCAGACGAACGTGGCTCCAGAGAATATAATGTTGCTTTGTCTGAACGCCGTGCAAACTCAGTGCTGGATTACATGAAAATCAAAGGTACTAAACAAAGTCAGGCGGATGTGGTGGGTTATGGCGAGGAAATTCCGGCAACCTTCGGGCACGGAGAGGGGACCTGGAGTAAAAACCGGCGGGTTGAAATTATTTATGCAGGTGAATAGGGGGAATAATAGTTATGTCTGGCAACGTTAATCGGGGTTTATTAAGCGCTTCACTATTGATAGCGATGACGGCTGTGCCTATGGCTCATGCTGTTTCGGATGAAGTGGCCGTTCAGCTGCTGGAGCGCCTTGGCGAACTGGAAAAAGAGGTGAGTGGTTTGCGCGGTGAAAATGAGACATTGCGCAATGAGCTTCAGGGTATCAAGACTATTCAGAGAGAAGGCTTTCTTGACGTTGATGAGCGGGTTTCGGGTTTAGAAAACCCTGTTAGCCCGGTCGCAGTGATGCCCACTGAGCCTGTTCGCATAGCTGACCCGATTGAGTTACCGGCCTTGGAAGATCCTGTGCTGCAACGGGAGCTTCAGCCATCAGCCATGACCCGGCAACCCTTAAATTCAACTATTTCGGTTAGCACGGCTGACAGGCAGGTATCTGATCCTGATGACCGTAAAGCGGTGGCTCCGGCGGTTGAGTTTAGTTCAGGCAGTACCGGGAAAAGTACAGAAACAGTCGATCCGGCAAGTCCGGAAAGTTATTATTTCTATGGTACTGAGGATAAGAATCAGGAGAAGGGCGCTGCTACCGCAACGACTGTAGATAAGACAACTGTTCCGAGGGTTGCATCAACAGGTAATGCTGCCCTTCCGGATGCTCAGAAGGCAAAAGCCGAGTATAACCAGGCTTATAGGGCATTAGTGAACGATCCCGGCGCTGCCGTTCCGGCTTTTCGTACTTTTTTGCGTAAGTATCCTGATCATGAACTGGCTGCAAATGCTCAGTATTGGTTAGGCGAGGCTTTATATGCTCAGAAGAATTATTCCGGGGCGACGCAAGAGTTTATGGTGGTATTGAAGAAGCACAAATCCAGCCCGAAAGCGCCGGGAGCAGCATTAAAATTGGGTTATTCTTTTTATGAATTGAAACAATGGGATTTTGCGCGGCGAACGCTGGAAGACACCATTCGTTTCTTCCCGGATAGTAATGCTGCAGGTTTGGCCAAGCAGCGTTTAGAAAAAATTACAGCAGAAGGGCATTAGTCTGTTGGTAGCCTGCTTAAATACACCTCAGTATTGACCGTTAATTGCCCAAATGTGCGCTGTCAGTTAAATAATTTTAGTCCGGTTCGCTTTTTTTACACTATGATGGGAGACAATTTTTTTAATATTGTTCCCCCGGAGGTCAAGAGTGTCATCCGAACCTGTGAGCATGGACTGGTTGAAAACTGATGGTTTGAAGAGTGTTGTTGCACAACGCTTTGCCAAGTTTTGTGCCGATGATTTTAAGACAAATAATGTGTCGGAAGATTCCGATAGTGATTTATATAAAGAAGCGGTTCAGTTGATTCTTGAGCGCATTGAATCTTCTGTGGCCGGTGATAAACCATGATTATTACTGAGCTATTGGCGGAAAACTTTCGTAAGTATGAAAAACTACACTTGGCCGATTTACCGGAAAAAGGCTTAATTGCTGTTAATGGTAGTAACGAGTCAGGTAAAAGTAGTTTGGGTGACGCTATTTGTTTTGCATTATTCGGGCGTACTAACCAATTGACTGATGAGCGTATTGGTAAATTGGTGCACTGGGGCAAGCAAGAAGCCAAGATCACTTTGTCATTCAGGCACAGAGACAAGCATTATTGTCTGACACGTGTAGCTGATACCCAGGGTGTACAAACAGCTTCTTTGTGGTGTGTGGATGATGATGAAACATTGGCTGATACCTCAGATGAAGTAACGGCAGCGCTGAAAGAACTATTGGGTTATGGTTATCCTGCATTTATTAAGACGTTTTACTGGAGTCAGCAGGGCAGCGATGACAATCGTGCTGATACAGAAAGTCTGCAGGCGATGGCGGGTGTTAAAGCTTATATTGGTCTGGAAGAAGCGTTCAGCGCTGAGCAGGAAAAGTTAAGTACTGAGCTGGGTAAAATAGAAAAAGATTATCAGGCCAGTGTTGATGTGCGGGATGCTACCGGTGTTGATCAGGACTGGTTGCCGCAGTTGGTTGAGATCCGGGACTCATTGGAGATTTGTGAACGGGATCGTCGGGGGCTGACACAAAATGTCAATCAGGTCAGAGAGACATATACCGAGAAACACAGTACTTTCCAGCAATTAATGCGCAGGAATGATCGTTTAGGCTGGTTCACCACGCTGGGCTTAGTGCTGTTGGTACTGGCTTTATTGGCTTGGGCTTTATTAACGTTCAGTCCCGACTTATTGGCTTCATTCTGGCCGGAAGTAACGCAGCAGGCGGGTACTGTCGGGCGAGGGTTATTGTGGTTTTGTGTGGGGGCCGCCATCGTCACCAGTGTGCTGATGTTGTACGGCTGGAATCTTGAGCGCAATCAGATCAGCCCTTTGTATGATGACGCGGCCGTGATGTCTGATGATTTACAGCGGGGTGCGGATAAGCTGAATGTTGATATGAATGAGTATCTTGGTGAAGATACCCATAATTACCTGGCACAAAGTGGTTTGCTGTATGAAGATGATGACGATAAAAAGTGGCAGAGTGATCCGGTACATTTAGACGATTTATCTGAACGTATTCGTACTTATAAGGCGGATCCGCTGGAAACTGTGGCATCGGCTGATGGTGTGAGTATGGCGCTGGACAGGCAAAATAAAACCTTGTACCGCTGTGCCAGAGCGGTTGATAAGGATGTTGAAATCGAGCGTGTGCGGGTGGATGAGTATATTGTGCTGAATGCTGATGTGCAGCGTTATGAAAAGTTGCGCAATGAGCATATCAACGGTATTAAGGTGCGTGAAAAAGGCCGGGAGCTGATTAATAAGGCATCTTTGCATTCCATTCGTAGCTTTAACCGTTTGGTGCATGGGCGTTGTCAGGAACTTTTATCAGACTTCACCCAGTCACATTACACGGATCTGGAAATTGATAATAATTTTGCCCTGAAAGTATTGTCAGAAGAGAAAGGTGATTACCTGGAGTTTGAGGAAATTTCAGCAGGTACTCAGCGGCAGATTTCACTGGCAATGCGGGTTTCACTGGCTAACACACTGGCAGAAAGTACGGATGCCAACGGACAGTTTATGTTCTTAGATGAGCCGTTTGCCTTCTTTGATCCGGAACGTACGGCAGCAACCATTAATCGTTTGTATGAATCAACAGCGGGTAATCTGAGCCAGATTTGGGTGACGGTACAAGGCATGCCGGAAGA
>CACVAV010000039.1 GCA_902727945.1 uncultured Thiotrichaceae bacterium
GCTGGTTTACTGTCTTTACTCACTGTGGGTGCACATGCTGATGATGTAGCTACCATTTCTAAGTCCGGTGGAGCCGGTTCACAAGTAGACGGCTATGAGGCTGACACCTACGTTGTAAAATGTGTGGGTGCTGCGAAGGGTGGCGAGAATGACTGCGGGGCGCTGGACGGCTCTCATGACTGTGCAGGGTTGGGGCCAAAAGATAAAGACAACAGCATGAACGAGTGGGTCTACTCAACGTTACAGGAGTGTGCTGAGCACGAAAACGGCCACTTCATGATGAAGAACGATGACGGTAAGGTTGCATTGACCAAAGCCGAGTTTCAATTCAAAAAAGTCGTTGAGTAAATGCAGGCTGAGCTTCCCGCTGGAATCGGGCTAGGTTTCCGATTCCAGCATGCCAATACAATCCTGCAAAATAAACCGGATACTCCCTGGTTTGAATTAATAGCGGATGATCTGCTGTTAGCCAGCGGCCGGCAACGGGTGGTTGATAAATTACGTGAGCACTACCCCATTGCCCTGCATGCTGTTGGCTTAAATATTGCCGGGCCTGACCCTCTGGATAAGGATTATCTCGCAGCACTGGGGGCAGTTTGCAAGCAAACCGGAGCAGCCTGGTTATCCGATCATTTGTGTTGGTCTGCAGCAGGCCAACGCCAGCATTTTGATTTACTGCCTTTTCCCTTTACTAAAGCGATGCTGCATTATCTGAGTCCGCGCATTGATCAGGTGCAGCAGGTTCTGCAACGCCCATTAGTGCTGGAAAATATCAGCTACTACCAACGGTTTCAGCAGGATGAAATGGGCGAGTGGGATTTCACTACAGAACTTATGCAACGAACGGGCTGCCAGATGCTGTTAGACTTAAATAATCTGTGGACAAATGCGACCAATTTTGAACTTGATCCCGCTGCTGAACTCGCCATATTACATAATGTAATCAAGGCTGATGACATTGTACAAATTCATGTGGCTGGCTCTAAATACCATGTCTCTGCTGATGAAACCGATGAGGGTTACTGGGTGGATACCCACGGCGAGCAGGTGCCAGCAGCAGTGAGTGCATTGCTCAGGGCGACCTATGAAGCTTGCGGTGATATTCCGACAATTATCGAGCGGGATAACAACTTGCCGGAGTTTGCTGAGTTAGAATCCGAACGCCAGGCATTGGTTGATACGGTCAATGAATACTAAGGTCTCACCGTTTGCCGCAGAACAGATGGCTATGTCCGCTCAAATTTACTCCGGTGGCGACACAGATAAATTATGTGACTGGTACTGCAGTTCACGTATCCCGCCAGAAGTTGCGCTCGGCATTTACCAGCAAAATCTGCATGTTGGTGTGGCACAGCATTTACAAACGCATTACCCGGTCATGCATGCTTATATTGGCACCCCGGCCTATCGGATCATTTGTGCGGCATATTTAAAATCATCACCACCGAATCAACCGCTATTTACCGTGTATGCCGCACACTTTCCGGGCTTTTTATTAGGGTACGGCGAACAAAACCCACAACAGTTCATCTGGTCAGTCGCAGCACAATTAGCGCAAATTGATTTTTTTCACAACAACACATCCCGTGAAAATCAACGGATTGACGTCGATGAGCGATATTATCAGCTCTGGATGCGCATAAGAGCGCTGATAGATAGCATTGAGGAACAGGATACGCAGGGACTTTACCGGATAACTGAACTGCACCCGGAACACTATCAACAACAAAAAAACAAGGCTATCACGCTGGTCACTTTTTGGGAAAATGAAGAACTGTATTTTCGTGTGGAACCACCAGAAAGTGTGCTGGCCAAGTGAAACCTGACATTACCACCCTGATCAGTCAGCGGTGGATACACGATTTTGAGGTCAACAACCCTGATGCTTGAACGCGACCAATTACAACAACTCTATCAATATGGTTTGTCCTTAACCCGCCATTCGCAGGATGCACATGA
>CACVAV010000040.1 GCA_902727945.1 uncultured Thiotrichaceae bacterium
AACAAACCAAGGAACACACGCAATGACTGGACACTGTGATATCGGCCTGATTGGCCTGGCGGTAATGGGACAGAACCTGATCCTCAATATGAATGATCACGGTTACAAGGTAGCGGCGTACAACCGCACGACAGCGCGTACCGAAGCATTCCTGGCTGGCCCGGCGAAGGGAACACAAGTTGTCGGCACCACTACACTGGAAGAATTCATAACAACCTTAAGTATACCGCGCAAGGTGATGCTGATGGTCAAAGCCGGTGATACGGTGGACAAGGTGATTGCCCAGTTGCTGCCCTTACTGGATGCCGGTGATGTGATTATTGATGGTGGTAATACCAATTACTCAGATTCAGAGCGACGTACTCTTGAGCTAAAAGAGCAGGGTATTTTGTTCATAGGCACCGGTGTATCCGGCGGTGAGGAGGGCGCACGTCACGGCCCTTCAATTATGCCGGGCGGTAACCCGGATGCCTGGCCACTGGTTAAGGAAATTTTGCAGGCGATTGCCGCGAAAACGCCGGAAGGTATTCCTTGCTGTGACTGGGTGGGCAGTAATGGTGCCGGGCATTTCGTTAAAATGGTACACAACGGTATTGAATACGGTGATATGCAGCTGATTTGCGAAGCGTATCAGTTCATGCATGATCAATTGGGGATGGATAATGCAGCGATGCAACAGACGTTTGCACGTTGGGGTCAGGGTGATCTTAAGAGTTACCTGATTGAGATTACCGCTGATATTCTGGGTTTTCAGGATGATGAAGGTTATGTGGTTGATCGTATTTTGGATAAAGCCGGACAAAAAGGCACCGGTAAATGGACGGGGATCAATGCCCTGGATTTTGGTATTCCCCTGACGCTGATTGTTGAGGCGGTGCTGGCACGTAGTTTGTCGTCGCTGAAAGCAGAGCGGGTGACGGCCTCTGCTATTCTCAAAGGGCCGAACCCCACTGATGCAGTAACAATGACTGATGCTGAACGGGATGAATGGCTGGATGCGCTGGAACAGGCTTTGCTGGCGGCGAAAATGGTGTCGTATGCGCAGGGTTTTATGCTGATGCGCGAAGCCTCCGATGAATACCAATGGGACTTGCAGTATGGCGCAATTGCGCAGTTATGGCAGGAAGGCTGTATTATCCGTTCGGTATTTCTTAAAGATATTAAGGCGGCTTATGATAAAGATGCCGGACTCAGTAACCTGCTGATTGATGATTATTTCCGCGATAAATTGCAGGGCGCACAAACGGGATGGCGTAAAGTACTGTCTCGGGCGGTAGAAACTGGTGTGCCGATGCCCGCGATGGGTTCAGCGCTGGCGTTTTATGACGGTTATCGCAGTGAACGCTTACCGGCTAATCTATTGCAGGCACAACGTGATTACTTTGGTGCGCATACTTATGAACGGGTGGATAAGCCGCTGGGTGAGTATTTCCATAGCAACTGGACGGGGACGGGTGGCGATGTATCGAGCACGACGTATGAAGTGTGATAGTGAATTACTGGAAAATAAAGGAAAATAAAAGTGTTCCAAACAAGTGAGCAGGAGCAAATCACCCGAATCGGTGCTTATGGCCTCATCATACAAGACGACAAGATTTTGTTATGCAGACTTTCCGAACGGGTAACGCATAGTGTGGGTAAGTGGACACTGCCAGGTGGTGGCATTGATTTTGGTGAGCCGCCTGAACTGGCAATGGCCCGCGAAGTGGAGGAGGAAACCGGTTTAACGGCATCTGCCCGATGCCTTGCCGGTGTTGATTCGATTGTGGTTGGGAACCGGCATTCGATCCGGATTATTTATCATGCGAACCACACGCCGGGTGAGCTGGTGTTTGAAGCGGGCGGTTCTACTGATAGGTGCCAGTGGTTTACGCAACAGGAAGTCAGTGATTTGGAACTGGTGGCGCTGACGGAAGTGGGTATGCGCTTGGCGTTTCCGGAGCGG
>CACVAV010000041.1 GCA_902727945.1 uncultured Thiotrichaceae bacterium
CTACGCAATATTGCCATTATTGCCCACGTTGACCATGGCAAAACCACACTGGTGGATAAACTGCTGCAGCAGTCCGGAACCTTTGATGCGCGTGCCGAACTGGCTGAGCGAATGATGGATTCTAATGCGTTGGAAAAAGAACGCGGTATTACCATTCTGGCAAAGAACACAGCTATCAACTGGAAAAACCCGGAAGATGACGTGACTTACCGTATCAACATCGTAGACACCCCCGGACACGCCGATTTTGGTGGTGAGGTCGAACGTGTATTGTCGATGGTTGATTCAGTATTATTGTTGGTCGATGCGGTTGATGGCCCGATGCCACAAACCCGTTTTGTCACCAAGAAAGCTTTCTCGCACGGCCTTAAGCCTATTGTTGTTATCAATAAGATTGACCGTCCGGGTGCTAACCCTGAAAAAGTCATGGATCAGGTGTTTGAGCTGTTTGATAAGTTAGGCGCTACTGATGAGCAGCTGGACTTTCCGGTCGTTTATGCTTCCGCACTGAATGGCTTTGCCGGAATGGAAGAAGATGTGTCTGAAGGTGATATGACGCCTTTGTTCCAGACGATTCTTCGTGAAGTATCAGCACCGGATGTTGATCCTGATGCGCCGTTCCAGATGCAGATCAGTCAGCTGGATTACAACCCGTACCTGGGTCTTATCGGCATTGGTCGTATTTCAAAAGGCCGCGTTAAGCCTAATATGCAAATTAAGGCGATTGATGTTGACGGTAAAGTGCGTAGCGGACGTTTCCTGAAGCTGCTGGGTTTCCACGGTCTTGAACGTATTGAAGTATCTGAAGCACAGGCGGGTGACATTATCGCGTTCTCCGGTATGGACGAGCTGCATATCTCTGACACCTTGTGTGATCCGGATCATGTTGAAGCGTTGCCTGCTTTGAGTGTTGATGAGCCAACGGTTAATATGACTTTCGTGGTTAATACGTCTCCTTTCGCCGGTAAAGAAGTGAAGACAGGTACTTCATCGCGTCGTTTGCAGGAGCGTTTACAACAGGAATTGCTGCATAACGTAGCGCTGCGTGTTGAGCCGACTGATGATCCTGAAAAATTCCGTGTTTCCGGTCGTGGTGAGTTGCACTTAGGCATCCTGATTGAAAACATGCGTCGTGAAGGTTATGAGCTGGCGGTTTCCCGTCCTGAAGTCATTATTCGCGAAGTCGATGGTCAGCGTCAGGAGCCGTATGAAAATGTAACACTGGATGTTGAAGAGCAACACCAGGGCAGCGTGATGGAAGCATTGGGTCTGCGTCGTGCTGATCTGCAGAACATGGAACCGGATGGTAAAGGCCGTGTGCGTCTGGAATATTTAATGCCGTCACGTGGTTTGATCGGTTTCCAGACTGAATTCATGACCATGACTTCCGGAACAGGCCTGCTTTACCACACATTTGAGCATTATGGCCCTTATAAAGCGGATCGTATTGGTCAGCGTAATAAAGGTGTATTGATTTCTAATGCTACCGGTAAGGCACTGGCTTACTCATTATTCAACCTGCAGGAGCGTGGCAAGTTATTTATTGGTCATGCTGAAGAAGTTTATGAAGGCCAGATAATTGGTATTCATAGCCGTGACAATGACCTGGTGGTAAACCCGTTGAAGGGTAAGCAGCTGACGAATGTACGTGCATCCGGTACTGATGAGAACCTGATTCTTAGCCCACCGATTCGCTACACCCTGGAGCAGGCGCTGGAATTTATTGATGATGATGAGTTGGTGGAAGTGACACCACAAAGTATCCGCATCCGTAAGCGTCACCTGATTGAACATGAGCGCAAAAAAGCTTCACGCGCAGCGGCGTAAAAAAAGAATTCAAAAAACTGAAATCTTTTTGAACCGTAAGAGAAAGAAGCACGACTATACAATTACAAACTACCTCCCTCGTAGTAGTTGTATGTTGTGATTCCCTCGGATG
>CACVAV010000042.1 GCA_902727945.1 uncultured Thiotrichaceae bacterium
AGTTGATTCTACAAGCTACGAATTATTACCGGTAGCGTTAGGAAATATAACCGGTGCTTAGTAGCGATTTAATGAACATTTTTGGTAACCTTTTGGTAACCGTGGAGTGGTGAGATTATACATGATTCATATCAACCAGACTTTTGATGCCGGTAATATTGAGGTCATCAGCACAGACAAGCTACAGAATATCCGGTTAAGTATCCGTGCCGATGCTGAGTCAGGTTTTTTACAGTGGTTTTTCTTTCGTGTCACGGGGGCACTTGAGCAGCCGTTAAAAATGCACATCGTGAACGCGGCGGATGCCGCTTTTCCGGAAGGTTGGGACGGTTATCAGGCGCTGGCTTCTTATGATCAGGAAGACTGGTTCCGGGTGCCGACGTGTTACGTCGATGGGCAGCTGGTGATTGAACATACCCCGGAAACTGATGCGGTTTATTATGCTTATTTTACGCCTTATAGCCTGGAGCGTCACCGCTGGTTAGTGGCTTCAGCACAGAGTGATCCGCGTTGTGCATTAAGCGTGGCCGGGCAGACCTTGCAGGGACGTGACCTGGATGTCTTACAGGTGGGTGAAGATGACGGGGTGCGCCAGCGGGTATGGGTGACAGCGCGCCAGCACCCCGGTGAGTCGATGGCTGAGTGGTTTATTGAAGGTTTGCTGGGGCGTTTGCTGGATGCGGATGATGCCATCGCGGAGCAGTTACTGGAGACAGCGGTATTTTATGTGGTGCCGAATATGAATCCGGATGGCAGTACATTGGGACATTTACGTACTAACGCGGCGGGTGTGAACCTGAACAGAGTGTGGGGGCAGGCTGACATCGAAACCAGTCCTGAGGTGTTTTATATCCAACAGAAAATGGAACAAACCGGCTGTGATTTGTTTCTGGATATTCACGGTGACGAAAGTATTCCCTATAATTTCATCGCCGGACAGTTGGGGGCGCCGGTTGCTGATGACATTCTGGCGCAGGAGGCTGTTTTTAAACAGCGCCTGGCGGCGGTGAATCCTGATTTCCAGACGGAGCATGGTTATGCGCCGGACAGGTTCGGCCCGGAGATGCTGACGCTGGCCAGTTACTGGGTTGGGAACCGGTTTGGCATTGCGGCGATGACGCTGGAAATGCCCTTTAAAGACAACCAGGCCCGCCCTGATAATGTGGCAGGCTGGTCTGCTGCGCGCAGTGCAAAGTTAGGCGCTTCAGTACTGAATCCGATTGCTGATCACTTCCTGACCTAAGCTTAAGCCGGAGTCAGGCGTGATGGCTTACCAGGGCTTCTCGCCGGGCTTTGGCTTGTGGTTGGATAACTTTGCCACCTTCCAGAACATATAGCCCATAAATCCAACAATGGCGACGATAGTCATCACAGTCATCAGCAGAATGCCTTCAAAACTTGAGAAAAAATTCATGATGTTCAGCTCCTTGTGTAGGTTTATGTCCCTACCTTAGCGCTGTTTCTCAGGGGCAACTTTGCGTTAAATCAAACCTGACTATCTATCCGGTTAGTTCTTGTTATAGATCAAGTTTTATGAGTGGCTGCCTGTGATTATCAAGAAATTAATAAAAATAATTAATTTGATAAGTATTGTTAATATTGCTCAAATATTAACACCCTATTCAGTGAAATATGGCTAGAGTTCTCCCCATAGTTAGTATCACCAAAGTTGTACCTATCATCAATCTGGCGTTGTTGAAGATGAGCAAAAAAACAGGGGTTTGTAAATTTTGTTCTGATTGTGGGTGCATCAATTAATAAATAAAACTAAGGGTTATTTTATGTCATTTGGGGACATTGCCAGGCGCTTTTCGGCGGCTGTTTTTCTGTTGTTTATCTCTGTTGTGTTTGCACAGGTTCAGGCCATACCTACCTTGGGTATAGGCCCATTTGGCCCTGGGACACTGGATGGTAGTGAGCCATTTAAC
>CACVAV010000043.1 GCA_902727945.1 uncultured Thiotrichaceae bacterium
CGTGACTAAAAATTTGTGGATTTCAGTACAGTAAAATTAAACACAATTAAAGATTGACTCTACGATAGAAAAAGGAGAGGTTTCAGGTTTTATGTGTTTTGAACGGGTAAGCAGATGACAGCAGCACACGATTACATCATTGTCGGCGCAGGTTCAGCCGGTTGTGTATTGGCTAACCGGCTGACTGAAAGTGGTGAGCACAGTGTATTGCTGCTGGAAAAAGGTGGTAGTGATCGGCACATCTATATTCAGATGCCCACAGCGCTGTCCTACCCCATGAACATGGACAAGTTTACCTGGCAGTTTCATGCTGAGCCGGATGCAGGCATTGATAATCGTGTATTGCATTGCCCGCGTGGCAAAGTGCTGGGTGGCAGCTCTTCGATTAATGGTATGGTGTATGTACGCGGCAACGCTTATGACTTTGAACAGTGGCAAAATCTTGGGGCTAAGGGTTGGGGGTATCAGGACTGTTTGCCTTATTTCAAGCGTGCTGAAACCTGGGCGGAGGGTGCTAATGAATACCGGGGCGGTAGTGGGCCGGTAGGCACCTGTAACGGCAACGATATGACGCTGAACCCCTTGTATCCGGCTTTTATTGAGGCGGGGTTTCAGGCGGGTTATCCGGTGACTAACGATTACAACGGCTATCAGCAGGAAGGTTTTGGCCCGATGCACATGAATGTGCAAGGCGGTGTACGGGCGAATACGACCAATGCGTATTTATTGGAAGCCTTACGTCGCGATAATCTCACGCTGGCCAGCAGGGTTCATACGCGTCGGGTGTTAATGGATGGCAGGAAGGCGGTGGGCGTTGAGTATGAGCAGGATGGTGAAATTAAGGTGGCTCATGCTAAGCGTGAAGTGATTCTGAGCGCAGGTTCTATCGGCTCCCCTCAGCTATTGCAATTATCGGGCATTGGCCCGCAACAGGTATTGCAGGATGCAGGTGTTGAGGTAGTGCATGATTTACCCGGTGTGGGTGAAAATTTGCAGGATCATCTGGAAGTCTATTTTCAGATTCATTGCAAACAAGCTATTACGCTGAACTCAAAACTTGATCTGATTAGTAAGGGTATTATCGGCACTGAATGGGTGTTGTTTAAAACGGGTTTGGGGGCGACTAACCACTTTGAGGCCTGCGCTTTCATTCGCTCTAAAGCCGGGGTGAAAGCACCGGATATTCAGTATCATTTCCTGCCTGCGGCTATGCGTTATGATGGTGGTAAGGCGGTAGACGGCCATGGTTTCCAGGTGCACGTCGGGCCAAATAAACCGACCAGTCGCGGGCGGGTGTGGATAACTTCCGGTGATCCGCATCAGCCACCTAAAATCCGTTTCAATTACATTTCAACTGAACAGGATGTGAAAGACTGGCGGTCTTGTATCCGCCTGACCCGTGAGATTTTGTCACAACCTGCATTTGATCCCTATAGTGATGGTGAGATCCAGCCCGGCGAAGCTATACAAACGGATGAACAGATTGATGCCTGGGTGCGGCAGAATGTTGAGAGTGCTTACCACCCTTCCTGCACCTGTAAAATGGGTGCGGATAGTGATGTGATGGCGGTGCTGGATGCTGAATGCCGGGTGCGTGGCATTGATGCCTTGCGGGTAGTGGATGCCTCCATTTTTCCGGTGATCACCAATGGCAACCTGAATGCGCCGACAATGATGGTAGCTGAGAAAGCGGCTGATCTGATTCTGGGTAACGGTGCCTTACCTGCGGAAAATGTGCCGGTCTGGGTTGATGAGCAATGGCAGGATCGGCAACGCTCAGGGGAGCCGCAACGGTAATATTACACGATGAAGCTAAAAATTTTTGGAAAACTCTATCTGGCAATACTACTGGCAACCAGCGTTGTCATTGTATTTATGGTGGTGGTCACCAATTGGAATTTTCGTCAGGGTTTTGCAAAGTATG
>CACVAV010000044.1 GCA_902727945.1 uncultured Thiotrichaceae bacterium
AACAAAAAAGGCCGGTATCAAATTAATGATACCGGCCTTTATTAAAGCTGATCAATCAGGAATACTTCTGAATCAATCAGTTCTGGTACTGCTGCATCACACCATCAATCTTGATAGGGCCTCTGTAAGTACCCTTTGCCTTCACTTTAGGCATAACAGGCACAACCTGCTGGTATTGTCTACGAGGTGCCTGCGCCTGAGGGCGACGGCAAGAATAGCGATGATTGTGCGCACGACTACCATTCGGATGTACGTGCTTAACTGACCTGGTACAACCCGGAATAGCCGGATGTGTGTGCACGTTAGGATTCACTCTGCGCGGAGGAGCCTGGCGACGTGGAGCCGGACTAGCTGCCTTGCGGCAAGAATAGCGGTGAGCGTGCGCACGGTTACCATTCGGGTGTGTGTGGCGAACTGAATTCGTACAATTAGGGATAGCAGGATGCGTATGTGCATTCGGATCTACACGAGGAGCCGGTGCCGGACGAGGCGCTGGTGCCGGACGAGGAGCCGGTGCCGCACGACGTGGCGCTGCTTTTTTACAACCGTATTTGTGAGAATGACGACCACCTTGTGGATGCGGGTGATTATGTCTGACTGACTTAGTACAACCCGGAATAGCCGGATGTGTATGCAGATTGCCACCACGACGTGGAGCAGTCGGCCGCGCTGGTTGCTTACATTTACTGCAATCAACAATTGTCTTAACCACAGGAGCCGCCGCCACAGGAGCTACTTGCTGAGCCACCTGCTGGCCTACCATTTGCTGGCTACAGCCAGATGCCAACAAACCGGCAGCAACTACTGCTGCAAGCGTCAGTTGAGTTTTCATTTTCATAGTCTATAGGTCTCTTTCGTTATTAAAGGAAAAGCACTCTCAAGTATAGTCAACATATCTAGTCTTTACTAAATTGAAAGTGGTTCAACCCACCATATTTACGTACGCACCGAAAATAATGCCAAACGGTCGTTAATATGTTGGGCAGGTTGCTTTGTAGGGAGTCTTCACCACTCCCCACCGATACTGTAACGGAGCATGCGGATCAGAGACCAAATGACCTCCTTCTAAATTTTTCCGCAGCTCACGTAACGGCATATATAATTCTTCACCCAAGGTCATCTGCACCATGCAGAAATCATTAAGATGCTTCAACTCGCCTACTGGCGGCTCATCAATCGCGAACACAGCTTTTGCCCACCTTGCCGGGCGAGAACGCGGATCAAACCGCCCCACTCTATCCAGGTGAGTACGGATGGAGCTAAAAAACAATCCCAGGCGTTTGTCTCTACCAGGTGTTGAATAACCATCATACTCCTGGCGGGTCATACAACGGCGCCCTGTTTTCTTGCGAATTTCCTGCAAATGCCACAAAGCATCATACACGTACACACTCCGGTCATTGGCATACATACACAACGCCAGCAATAAACGTGTTGTCTTTTCGTCAGGACGCTCTGCCCGTTTACCCAGCTTCTTTGCAATCACGTCAGTGAAAGCAACGTAATCAAACTTAAGATCTCTGGCTAAGCGAAATTGCTCCTCACTGTAACCGGGCTGGCTTTTGGCTGACTTACGGATATTTTGAGGCTGCTTAAAACGGCGATACCCATCCCGCATCTTTTTATCGTCCGGGACATAAAATGGAAACGAAGGCGTTCGCAACAAAAACCGGGCAATTTTTGGCGTGGTAGATGCCATGACTTCAGCAATACCCGTCTCAGTTATCTCAACTATCTGGTAGGAATGCACACCTGGCGCAACATAAACATCACCCGGTTTTATGTCACTTAAAGCAACAGGATAAGTATCATTACGCAACGATGTTGTACTGGTCACATCGGCAATATAATCCAGAAATTTTCTCACCCTCACGCCAACTGGCAACTTGTCCCAGGTTTTCATCTGATTAGAAATTGTCTTCCCGGGCTTCATCTGATTGTTAACGACAAAAGGTAATTTATTTTCAAAAGCGAAAATCAACCTCATCGCATACGAAGCATCAGCACAGTCGTTCTCATATTTATAATAGATGGGCTTTGCCGGGTTCATAAATATATCATCCGTCCACTGCGTTTTCACCCAATGACGATAGCGATTTTCCCAGTTATTATCCCAGACATTTTCATCCACCCACACTGCTGCGGAGGCAGACCCAAAGGGAAAAATAAGCAATAAAATAACGAGCAACGAAGACAGATTAAATTTATTCATAGAGACCGGCTTTTAATTTATGGTAACAAAACAACTCAAACGTTGAGAATAAGACACAAAACTCGTCCCCGAGTTTACTTTAAAATGCCTAATTGCACAGAAAAAAACAACAAATACATACAAAAAAGCCCAACATTAACAAATAATGTCGGGCTTTTTACAACATTTACCCAGACTACTCCGAAGAATAGCCTGAAAAACATTGGTTAGTTCTGGTACTGCTGCATCACACCATCAATCTGGATAGGGCCTCTGTAAGTGCCTTTAGCCTTAACTTTAGGCATTACAGGCATTGCTGGCATTACCGGACGCTGGATCGGGCGTTGCACCGGACGCTGGATCGGGCGTTGAACTGGGCGCTGGATCGGACGTTGAACCGCTGGCTTACGACAGGAATAACGGTGAGAGTGAGCACTACGGCCATTCGGATGTACATGACGAATTGAATTCGTACAGTTAGGAATAGCAGGATGAGTGTGCGCATCAGGATTCACAACAGGACGTGGTGCCGGAGCCGGGGCCGGAGCTGGCATTGGAGCCGGACGCGGCGCTGGCGCAGCTTTCTTACAGCTATAAGCATGCGTATGGCGACCACCATTAGGATGCGGGTGGTTATGCTTAACTGAATCAGTACAGTTAGGAATAGCAGGATGCGCATGCATATTGCCACGCATTACTGGCTTAGGAGCAACCGGTGCTGGCTTATTGCACGAAGAGCAGTCAACCACTGTTTTCACTTCAGGAGCAGGAGCTACTTCTGCAACAGCCTGTTGAGCAACCATTTGCTGGCTACAACCTGATGCCAACAATCCCGCAGCAATAACTGATGCAAGTGTTAGTTGAGTCTTAATTTTCATAGTCTTTAGTCTCGTTTAGTTATTTATAGGGAAAGCACATCTGATCAGGCCGATCAATCAACAATCAACATCTCAGATTGGTTCGAGCACACAACCAGCAGAAACTTATCACCCTCGATAGAAATAACAAATCTGCCGATCACTTACACGTACTATTTTGTGACAAAACCCGATCAAAGTTGCGCAAAGCCAACAGTAAAACCCTTACTATTGTGACTTCCGAACAACAGAATGATACATCGCTACCATGAAAGGGTAAACCCATCTTGTCTGAAAATTGGCAAATGAAAGAAAAATTACCCCTAAAAACCGCCCATTGGCGGAAATCCACCACCGCCCGGCGGCATTTTACCCTTCATCGCCTGCATCATCTTCCGCATGCCGCCCTTAGAAAACTTTTTCATCACCTTGCTCATTTGTTGCTGTTGCTTCATTAAACGGTTCACATCCTGAACCTGCAAACCACAGCCTAAGGCAATCCGTCGTTTACGCGAGGCCTTAATCAGATCAGGATGGCGGCGCTCACCCGGCGTCATTGAGTTAATAATCGCAATCATTCTGCGAACCTCTTTATCGCCTGTCTGACTATTCATCTGTGCCGCCATATTCCCCATGCCCGGCATCTTATCCATTAAGCCACCCATACCGCCCATCTTCTGCATCTGTAGCATCTGCTCCCGCAGATCTTCAAAATTAAAACTTTTACCTTTATTTAATTTTTTGGCCAGCTTTTGTGCTTTCTGATGATCAACACTCTGTTGTGCATCCTCAATCAGACTCAGTACATCGCCCATGCCGAGTATCCGGGAGGCCATTCTGTCCGGATGAAAAGCTTCCAATGCATCCAGTTTTTCGCCAACACCAATGAATTTAATCGGCTTACCGGTGATATGACGTACGGACAAGGCTGCACCACCCCGTGCATCACCATCCGCCTTCGTCAACACCACACCCGTTAGTGGCAGCGCATCATCAAAGGCTTTTGCTGTATTAGCAGCATCCTGCCCGGTCATGCTATCAACCACAAACAAGGTTTCGACCGGATTCACTGCAGCATGCAACTGGCTGATTTCGCCCATCATTTCAGCATCGATCGCCAAACGGCCCGCCGTATCCAGAATTAACACATCCACATACTGATGTTTCGCATGATCCAGCGCGGCAAGCGCAATATCCACCGGCTTCTGGCTGACATCACTGGGGAAAAAGATGGCTTCAGTTTGCCCAGCCACCGTTTCTAACTGTTTAATAGCCGCAGGGCGATAAACATCACAACTAACCACCATCACTGACTTCTTGTTTTTTTCTTTTAAAAACTGAGCCAACTTACCCACAGTGGTCGTTTTACCTGCGCCCTGCAAACCCGCCATCAGAATAACGGCCGGGGGCTGAGCATTGAGATCCAGCGACTCATTCGCCTGCCCCATGGTCTCAACCAACTCGTCATTCACCACCTTGATCAGTGCCTGACCCGGTGAAAGGCTGTTCAGCACTTCCTGTCCAATCGCACGCTCACGCACCCGGCTAATAAAATCCCTGACTACCGGCAGCGCAACATCCGCTTCCAATAAAGCCATGCGCACATCGCGCAGCGCTTCTTTAATATTGTCATCAGTCAGTCTCGCCTGACCTCTGAGTTTTTTTACCGTACTGGACAGGCGTCCACTTAAATTTTCAAACATGATTGTCTTCTTCTAGTCGCAGTCGTGCACAAATTGCTATCATAGCACTACTGTATAGTCATTTCGTCGATAAACAAGCTGCGAGAAACATGATAACAATACTCACCTCACTGGCCGCACTTGCCTGGATTGCCACATGGCTGGCCATCGCTCTGCGTTTACGCAATCAAACCGAGCGAAAACCTGAGCTGAAACTACTGAATATATTTTGGTTACTCAGCCTTATTCTGCATAGCACAACCCTGTTACTGCCCTGGCTGAAAAATGGCGCTATGACCATTGACCTACCTGGCTCACTGTCGATCGTGGCATGGCTCACCACCTTCCTGTTATTCCTTGCCCACCTGAAACGCCCGCTGGAAACCATGGGACTTATTGTTATTCCCGGCACACTAATCGCACTGGTTCTGGCTAATGGACTAACCCAAACCGGCAACAGCATTATCTTACAAAATGGCCTCGGGCTGCATATTATATTATCTTTACTGGCCTATAGTATGCTGGCCCTGGCGACACTACAAGCCTTGCTGCTGGCCACTCAAAACCGTTTTTTACACAATCACAAACCGAACGGATTTATCCGCACACTACCTCCCTTACAAGACATGGAATCACTACTTTTCCAACTCATCTCAGCGGGTGTTATCCTGCTAACCCTCGGCTTACTCAGTGGCTTAATTTACCTGGACGGCTTATTCGGCCAGCAGGTCGCTCATAAAACCATTTTATCCATACTAGCCTGGATTACTTTTTCCACCTTGCTATTCGGCCACTGGCGTTACGGCTGGCGCGGCAAGATAGCTATACGCTGGACAGTCAGTGGTTTTATTTTACTCATGCTGGCATTCTGGGGCAGTAAATTTGTGATCGAATACCTGGTTAAGCAATCATGACACTAGAAAGTATTCCGCTGTGGGTGCAATTTGCAGGGCTCTTTGGGTTATTTTTACTGTCCGGTTTCTTTTCCGGATCAGAAACAGCATTGATGTCTCTCAATCGTTACAAATTGCGGCATCAGGCTGAACAGGGCCATGTGGGTGCCCTCCTTGCGCAACAATTATTAGACAAACCCGACCGGCTTATTGGCCTTATATTATTGGGTAATAATTTTATTAATGTGCTTATCACACAATTGGCCACCCTCATTGGCTTCAGTCTGTTTGGTAGTGCCGGACTGGCAATCACCACCGGATTATTGACATTATTTTTACTGATCTTTGCTGAAGTGATGCCCAAAACACTGGCAGCACTACACCCTGAACGCATAGCCTTTCCCGCATCACATATCTATACCGGCATGCTAAAAGTCGCCTGGCCACTGGTCTGGCTGATCAATATTGCATCAAACTCCATCCTGCGCTTATTCCGCATGCGACCAGACGTTAATGGCAACATTGCCCTGAACCGGGAAGAATTACGCAGCATCATGCATACCACCGGGCCACACATCCCTAAAGCACACCTTGATATGCTGATCAGTGTGCTGGATCTGGAGTCTACTACCGTTGAGGATGTGATGATTCCCCGCAACCAGATTCTCGGTCTGGACATGAGTGAAGACTGGAGTGAAATAGAAGAGCAACTATTGCACAGTCAATTTACACGCATGCTGGTCTTTGACGATAATCTCGACAATATTCTCGGTTTTATCCACATGCGCAAGATCCTGCCATTGTTTCAGGAAGGCAAACTGGATCGTAAACGTCTGTTACAAGCTATTCGCCCGGCTTATTTTGTCCCCGAAAGCACCACGCTTGCACAGCAATTATTAAACTTTCGTGAAGCTTCCCGTCGTATTGGTATCGTTGTTGATGAGTATGGTGAAATCCAGGGTTTACTAACAATAGAAGACATACTGGAAGAAATTGTCGGCGAATTTTCAACCGTTCCAATGAGTCATAGTCGTGAAATTCAGGAACGAGAGGACGGCAGCCACTGGCTGGACGGCGCAACGGCGATCCGAGAAGTAAACCGGCAGTTGGATACACAGTTATCAACAGATGGCCCAAAAACAATCAATGGCCTGATTATCGAATACCTTGAGTCCATTCCTGTTCCCGGCATGACGGTATTAATCGACAATCACCCGATGGAAATCCGCAAAACCCGCAATAATGCCGTCAAAACACTGATTCTCTATCCCCGCATCGACCGTAAACAGGACAACAACAGCGATGAGTAAAGCCAAGACACAATATCATTGCACCGCCTGTGGCAGCCTGCATAACAAATGGAACGGACAGTGCTCGGACTGTGAAGAATGGAATACACTGGAAGAAAGCGTCAGCCTGCCTGCGGCAGCAAAAAAGAATCCCCGGTTCAGCGGGTACACGGGTGATAGAGCCACCATTCAATCACTAGCTGACGTTCAAACCAAAGAAGATCCCCGCATACCCACGTCATTACCTGAACTTGATCGTGTGCTAGGTGGTGGCTTGGTGGCTGGCTCAGTGGTGTTGATCGGGGGTGATCCGGGCATCGGGAAATCCACCATCCTGCTGCAAACATTATGTGAACTTCAAAACAACAGCAGCTTGTATGTGACAGGTGAAGAATCTGTGCAGCAGATCGGCATGCGTGCCAAACGTTTGGCCTTACCGGCACAACATTTGCGACTACTAACCGAAACCTGTGTCGAAACCATCCTGAAACTGGCACAAAGTGAACAACCGCAACTCATGGTCGTTGACTCCATCCAAACCTTATTCACCGAGCACTTACAATCTGCTCCCGGCTCAGTCAGTCAAATTCGCGAATCTGCTGCACAATTGGTGCGCTTTGCGAAACAAACCCAAACTATTATCTTCATTGTCGGCCATGTCACAAAAGAAGGCACACTTGCCGGGCCGCGCGTGCTGGAACACATGGTTGACACCGTCCTGTATTTTGAGGGTGATCCCGGTGGGCGCTATCGTATTTTGCGTGCCGTAAAAAATCGTTTTGGGGCGGTTAACGAGCTGGGTGTATTTGCTATGACCGAACAAGGATTAAAGGGCGTGAGCAATCCGTCCGCCATATTCCTTTCCCGTCATGAGGAACCTGTACCCGGCAGCGCCATTATGGTCACCCGCGAAGGTACACGCCCATTGCTGGTGGAAGTTCAGGCTTTAGTTGATAGCAGTCATGGCGGACATTCACGCAGAGTGGCTCTGGGGCTGGAGCAAAATCGCTTAGCCATGCTACTCGCTGTACTGCATCGTCATGGTGATATTGCCATGTTTGATCAAGATGTCTTTATAAACATCGTGGGTGGTGTTAAAATATCTGAAACGGCCGTAGATTTGCCTTTACTGATTGCTGCTTTATCCAGCTTTCGTAATCGTCCGCTCCCCACCAATGTAGTTATTTTTGGCGAAGTCGGACTGGCGGGTGAGATACGTCCTGTTCCGAATGGTGAAGAAAGATTACGTGAAGCTGCTAAACACGGTTTTAAGCGTGCAATTATTCCCAAAGCCAATAAGCCACACCAAAAAATTAAAGGCATCGAAGTTGTTCTTGCTGCCCGATTAGGTGATGCAATTGACGCTTTGATGTGAATTCACAACACACTTGTCGTATACTTGTTGACTCAACACCACATATATAATACTTTTACCGAAGTCTTGGGCATCATTTTATTCATAAATTTTCAGAAAGAATCTGCCCCAAAAAAAGCTTCGCTATCGAATCCCGTTTTCAATGTTCATTCTAGAAAATGATTTATGAACTACTTACCTGCATACTCGGTCAGGGAGTTTACTATTGTCTTTTGTTAATTTAGGCTTACAAGAAAGTTTTGCCGCTACTATCGCGGATGCTGGCTATGAGAACCCAACCGAATTACAGGAACAGCTCATTCCTCTGATGACTCAGCGGAAAAGCGTCATTGTCTGGAGCCAGTCGGCTGCGGGCAAGACCGGTGCATTCCTGATTCCTGCCATTGATCACATCCTTGATAATCCCTTGGAAGAACACCATGGCTCACGTATTCTGGTGCTGACCTCAAGGCGTGACCGGGTTAATCAGATTACCTATACGGTTAAACGCCTGCTGGATGAAGAGCAACAGATTCGCACCGGTTTTATTGTCAGTGGACGCCCTTATCAGCCACAAATGCGTTTATTGCGTCGTCCGCTTGATTTAATGATCGCCACACCGGGACGCCTCAATGACCTGGTCGATAATAATAAAGCTGACTTTTCAAAAATTGAATTACTCATTATTGATGATTTAACAGCAATCTATAAAAAAGGCTTGTCCGAGCTAATTGACAAAGTTATTGCTCAAAAACCTGTGGATACACCTGTTGTTGCATTTGTGCGCCCGGATGATGAAGTCACGCCGTACATTCGGAATTTATTGACCGATGCTGAAGAAGTTACGATTGAAGATGAAAAAAGTCTTTTATTGCAACTGCCTCAGGTTGTACATAAGTCCGATGATTTTACACATAAACTGGCTCTGCTCGATCACACACTCGGCGCACTGCAGGGCAAACCCACCATTATTTTCACTAACTCATCTAAAACAGCAAAAACACTCGCGGATCATCTGGCTACTCATGGCCACAATGCAGACTCCACACACTTACTGGACTCGGAAGAACGCAATCTTGAGGCCTGCACGATCCTGATTGCGCCTGATGAAGAAGGCTTTGTTCCTGAAATGAGCCATGATGTACCTATCATCCATTTTGAAGTTCCGGAGAAAGCAGAAACTTATATTAACAGAGTGCAACAGCTGCTCAATCCGGAAAAACATAACGAAGCAATCACTTTATTAGCTACCCACGCTGAGCATGACAACCTGAAAAAACTGGAAGAGTTCCTGGGTGAAAAACTGGAAAGCCGGAATATTACCGGACTGGAACCCAAACAAAATTCACGTACTAAAAAGGCAAACGATAAATCCGAAGGACGCAAGCCACAACAGCGCAAACCTGGCGGAGCACAAGCCAATCGTGGAAAAAAACCCAGTGGCTCTGCCGCCGGTGATAAGCAACAACGTGCACGCAAAGGGCCGTATGGCCGCACTAATAACACCCAACGTAAGAGTAGCGGCAGCCGCTCAACCACCCCCGGACAGGCCGGTGGTAACTATGAAATTGGAGGCTGGGAAAGTAAGGACAATCATGGCTATGCAGCACAAAAGCCTGATACCGAAAAGAAAGTAGTCATTCGTTACAAAGAAAAGAAGCGCCGTACCTTAGTCAAATAAGCGAAAGTTACT
>CACVAV010000045.1 GCA_902727945.1 uncultured Thiotrichaceae bacterium
CGCCAGTCAGCATGCTGCGTACCACCCACCGCACCCGCCACCGCTTCCTCCGTACTTCGCCCAAGCGCCAGCAAGTCCAGCATAATCGGGCCAAGCCGGGGATCAGTAATATTCTGGGTTAATGCCGCGCCGGTTCCGGCACGGGTAAATGCGCAACGACTGGCGACACAAGGGGAAGATGAGCTGATGGCAACGCCAAATTGCCCACTGTCCGGACAACGGGCAGCAATAGAAAAAGTCATAAATTCTCCGCTTGAGCTGATTGAGTGAGGCTACTTTCCCACACCCGCAACCGGCATAGCAACCGCCTTAGCGTCAACCCAGCGCTCAGAAACGGTTTTTAAATCCCGTAGCTCAAACGGTTTAGATAAATAATCATCCATCCCGGCTTCCAGACAGCGTTCGCGGCTACCGGCCACTGTCGTCGCAGTGAGTGCAATAATAGGCGTTGTATTACCCCCTGCTCTGATACGCCGCGCCGTTTCGTAACCATCAATACCCGGCATATTAATATCCATAAATATCAGATCAAATGATTGGTTTTGCAGTATTTTCAATGCCTGATAACCATCTGAAGCAATCACTGCTGAAATATCAATCAAATTCAATAATTCTCTGGCCACTAATTGGTTCAGCTCATCATCCTCAACTAACAATGCCTGGCGCTCCGGGCCGGACTCAAGCAACCGGCTGGCAGGAATAGCTTTACGCAATTCATCTAAAGCACTACTCAGTCTTTCTTTCCAGTTCGCATAACGCGCTTGACCATCCGGCTTTTCTGTCTTCAGTTGAGCCATCATCTCATCCATGACCGAAAGCACCGGTTCAAGGTTGTCATTGATCTGGTTCAACAAACGTGAGTTATCCTTATGGGCAACATCCATCTGACTTTCCAGCAGGCTCAGGGTTTTATCCTTCTCAGTCAGCTCATTACTACGCGCAATAAGCCGCTCCTCAAGCACCGCGCTGTAATGATTGAGTTTCTGCTCAGCCAGCGTGCGCAGTTCCACCTCCTGATGCAGTGTTTCTGTTTTGCGCTCGACACTCAGGTGTAAACGGCGTACCAGCCAGAATAACCCCAGACCAAGCATCAGCAGCAATAACAATGATAGCGCCAGCATATAAACAACAGAATTTAACCAACCCGCCCCCGGATTATCAGGATCATATAGAAATCCTTTTAAATACTGCGTGTTATCCACTAACTTCAGATTCATCATAATATCGGCCATGCGATTCCAGCGATCCGGATTCATATGGCCGACTGCAACAATATCAGGGTGCATCAGTTTTTCGGTCTGCTCCGCTTCGTATTGCAAAAAATCCCTGGGGTATTCAGGTGATGCATAGTGCTTCAGAATAATAGCGATGATTTCATCAGGGTGGCGCATGGCATATTCCCAACCCTTCACCACTGACCTGTGCATCGCAGCCACTCTGTCCGGATTTTTGCGTAACTCCTGCTCTGTTGTGAAAAGTGCATCGCCGTAAAAATCAATACCATAACTAATGGGGCGAATATAGTGTGCTTCCTCACCCGCCTGTTTAATTAAATAAGGCTCACTGGTGAGATAACCATAATCAGCATCCAGTGCATTATCCTGCAAGCTCTGTAAACCTTGAGGGTGCGGCAAATTAGCGGTCAGTTGTAGCGCCTCCAGAGACACGCCTTCATGAACAAACATCGCCGCTACTTCAACGATATTCTGCTGCTTAACCTGCATACCGATACGCTTGCCCGCCAAATCGTGTGGTGTCAGAAAATCAGAGGATTTAAGGGTAATTAAAGCAGAAGGTGAATGCTGATAAATGCTGGCCACCGCAATCAATGGTTTACCAAGCAGGCGTTCATACAATAGTTCACCCGCCTCAACGCCATAAAAAGACTCATGCCCGGCTAACACCTTTTCAATAGG
>CACVAV010000046.1 GCA_902727945.1 uncultured Thiotrichaceae bacterium
ATGAGTCGCCAGCAAAATAAAGGCATTATTATCGCACCGGATTCAAGCTGGGGTAAACGCCTGGCCGGTGCCTTCGCTCAGGCCTACCAGCAACGGGGCGGTACTATTCTGAACTCCGAATTTTATTCCAACTCGCCTGTCACTTATCTGAAACGGGTTAAAGCATTATTGTCAAAAGCGGCGGGCGCCAACATGGTGTTTCTTGCTGCGTCACCGACTCAGGCGCGCTTATTGCGTCCGCTGCTAAAAGATCAAGCAGGTGTGCTACCGGTCTACGCCACCTCACATATCTATTCCGGCCGCGCAGATGAGAGTAACGACATTGATTTAGATGGCATTATCTACACTGAAATCCCGTGGGTATTACAAAACAAAGCCAGCGAAAGCCTGACCGAACTAAAATACCCGCGTTTGTTCGCACTGGGCATGGACGCTGTAATGATCGCAAAAAGTCTGCCACAACTCACGCAGAATCAGCGCATGGCCGGAAAAACCGGCCAGATCAGCATGAATCAGCAACATCGTATCCAGCGCCAATTAGAGTTTGCAACCTTCAGAGACGGCAAAGTTCAGCAGCTAGGCAACTAAGCCTGAGCACTGCACCGAATACGATGACAGCCCGCACCACTAAAGACCTGGGTGATTCCGCTGAAAACCTGGCCTGTGATTATTTACTGGCTCAGGGTCTGCACCTGTTAATGAGAAATTATCGCTTACGTAGTGGTGAAATCGATTTGGTTTTCCGTGATAGTACCCATCTGGTATTTGTTGAAGTCCGCTATCGGAAAACGCAGCAATTCGGCGGTGCGCTTTATAGTATTGATCACCGCAAACAGCGCAAGATCATCCGCACTGCACAGCATTATTTATACCATTACCGGGTTGAATTACCCGCCCGCTTCGACGTAGTTGCCATTCATGGCAAAGATGACATAGAGTGGATACAAAACGCATTTGATGCCTCCACTTAACCCCCGTTAGAAGCTGCCAGAAAACAAATCCATGTCAGAACACTCCAAAGTTTCAGTGAATGCGCCATCGCAAGCCGATAGCGTTAACTTCTTTCGCGAAGCCAGCCCCTATGTGCGTCAGCACCAGAAACGCATCTTTGTTATCGCTTTCCCCGGTGAAGTCATCGGGCTTGAAAACTTCCGGCGTATTATTCAGGACATTGCCATTATCGCGGCGCTGGGTGCACGCGTGGTTCTGGTGCATGGCATGCGTTCACAAATTAATACCCGCCTGGAAGCACAGAATCACCCTGCTCATTTTCATAATGGCCTGCGTATCACCGATCACGCCTCCCTGGTAGCCGCCAAGGAAACCTGTGGTTACCTGCGCATTGAAATTGAAAACCTGCTGAGCTTTGCCTTAGCACAACCCGGCTTTAGCCAGAAGGGCCAGATTGTCACCTCCGGCAATTTCATTACGGCCCGCCCGGTCGGTGTGCTGGAAGGTGTTGATTACGGCTATACCGGCCATATCCGCCGTATTCACCATGATCATATACTGACTCAACTGGATCATGAGCGCATCGTACTGTTATCACCGCTCGGTTATTCGCCGACAGGCGAGACTTACAATCTGAATTATGAGCAACTGGCGATTGAAGCCGCACAGGTACTCAGCGCTGATAAAGTGCTGATGCTGAGTGATGCTGCCATTGACCTGCCGGCTTCACTCACACTGGAAGAAGCGCGTCAATGCCGTGATCAACACCCATTACTGCCGCAAATTATTGATGCACTGGAAAATAAAGTGGGCAGGGTTCACTTACTTGATGCCAATACAGATGGCGCACTATTGATGGAACTTTACACCCGTCGGGGTGTGGGCAGCATGATCGCGGCTAATGCCTCTGAGGCCATCCGTCCTGCCACTGTCGAAGATATTGGCGGCATTATGGAAGT
>CACVAV010000047.1 GCA_902727945.1 uncultured Thiotrichaceae bacterium
TATTAGCACTGGGCTATAGTGGTGTACTGTATGGCTTCGCCCCCAAATTATTTGCCACAGACTCACTGTTTAATTCACCCATGTACCGGGCCTGTGGCCTCTATTCTGATGAATTTCTGCAATATTACAATGATCAAAATTTGGTACAGCATGACTTCACGGTTAAGTCCATCCTGTCAAACTGCATGGATGAACTTGACTGGAATGATGCAAAGCACCGGCAGAAACTCACCTGTAAGGAAAAAAATGTACTGGATATCAGCCGCCACTACGGATTAAAAAACGGCATCAGCCTGCCTCTGATGAATAACGCCAACGGGTTTGCCGGCATCAGCGTATGCAGTGATCAGGAACGACCTGAGTTTGAAACACTGAACGAGAAAGCCCTTCCAGTTTTACGTCAGTATAGCCAGGTATTCAACGGGCACATCTGGGCACATCACCGCACTCAATTGGGGCGTTTATCGTCTGAAGTAGTACTCAGCAAATTATCACCGGTAGAGATGGAATTGTTACGCCACCTCCCCAGCGGCGAAATGCTTAAAGTTATCTACAGTAAGATGAACAAGACACCAGGCTACGGTGACAATATACTGGGCCGACTGCGGGACAAAATGGGTGGAGTCAGCACTAACCGTTTGATTTACTATGCTAGTCTGCTAGTGGCTAATGAATATATTTAAGGCAACTTATGGGGCAGAAGACATCAAATTCCACCCCGTAGTTTCATATACCGGAACGCACGAAGAACCTGATTAGTAATCTTCTGCTTCTTCGGCTGCTGCTTCCAAAATATCGGAATAAGTTTCAGCATCCATTAATGCAGCCAGCATATCGATGTCCTCCACTTCCATAATGAATAACCAGCCATCACCATAAGGATCAGAATTCACCAGCTCCGGCGAATCCAATACCGCCTCATTGACCTCAGTCACCCGGCCTTCCATCGGTGAATAAATATCAGAAGCCGCTTTAACTGACTCAGCGACAGCAATACCATCTTCCCGACCAAACTCAGCATCAACATCCGGCAATTCAATGTGCACCAAATCCCCCAATAAAGCCTGGGCATGATCAGAAATGCCCACCGTTACCGTACCATCTTCATTATCACGCACCCACTCATGGGATACTGAATACCTCAACTCATCTGGGATATGACTCATAACTAACTCCGCTAAATTAATTAAATCAAAAGATTTTATTTTACACACAATGTTACAATCCAGCGCATTGTAAACAAGTGGCCAGCGGATAGCATCATGGATGTACTCAATTTATCACTACCCCTGTTCGGACTAGTCTTACTAGGCTGGCTCGCCGCACGCTGGAAGAAAATACCTGAATCCGGCCTGGCCTGGATGCAGTTCTATATTATCTATGTAGCACTACCGGCATTATTTTTCCAGATTCTGCGCCAGACACCCGTAGAACAACTCACCAACTTCCGCTTCATACTCGGCACCACCGGCACTACTCTGGTCATTTTTGCACTGGCTTTTTTATTCGGACGCATCCTGCAAAAAAACAAAACAGCCGTAGCTACCATGCAAGGCGTGGCCGGTTCATACTCCAACATCGGTTATATGGGGCCAGCGCTCACATTGTCCGCACTCGGAGAAGCCGCCGTTGTTCCCACCGCACTCATCCTGTGTTTCGACAACGCCATGTTATTTACCATCGTGCCGATCCTGATGGCAATGGGCATGGACAATAACAATGAAGGCATACTAAAGGTTTTATACAAACGCGTACTCCTGCACCCGTTTATCCTGGCTACCATAGCCGGTGTCAGCGCCGCTTATATTCAACTGGAAATACCTCAGGCCATTGACCAGATTCTAACCAACCTGAAAAACTCAGCCGCCCCCAGCGCACTCTTCACTATGGGCGTAGT
>CACVAV010000048.1 GCA_902727945.1 uncultured Thiotrichaceae bacterium
CCAAGCGGCAAATGCCCGCTGCCCAACAACCACTGTGACGTTTCTACCCCATAACTGTCTATATCAACAGAAGGCCGGTGCAGAAAATCAGTCTGCTCACCCAAGGCATGAATACGCGCCAGAAAACGTCCAATGACTTCCAACTGCTGAGGGTCTTCTAATTCCGGTGTACGGCCACCACGACGCGGATAAAGTGCAAAGCGGAATACATCATGCTGATGCAGGCTATCACCATAATCATCCACTAAAGGCGCGACCACGGGAATTTCATCCGCAGCCAACTCCAGCGTGAAGGTGTGCTCTTCCTGAATTGCTTCGTCACTCCAACGATCAGGCCGGTAAAACTTAGCAATCACCGGCTCATTATCTTCAATACCCACCTGATACACACGGTTTTCATAACTGTTCAGCGCCAGAAAACAACCATCAGTTATCCGGTCCTGTGACTCAACAGAACTCAGAATCTGATCGGGCGATAAACGGTGGAATCCGGTAACGGTGTCAGGTGTAATATCAGGCATAATGAGTATCCGGTCATTTGGAAAACTCACTATACGCTGATTTCAGCACAGATCCTTACTCAAACTCCATCGCCCGGAAAATGGTCGCTGCATTTCTCAGCGATAACTCATCAAAAGTATCCAAATGCGCATAGGCTGACTGATCAATTTCATAAGCATCCTGAAGTGAACCACCCTCGTCCAGAATTTCCTCCACCTGCCCGCGCATATAAGCAAGATAATCGCGGGTGTAGCGAGTCAGAATACTAATATCGGTCACCGGACTGCCATGACCGGGAATAATATATTCCGCCCCCAGTGCTTCAAATTTTGGCCAGGTTTCAATCCACGCCGCCGTATCTGTTTCTTCAAACACCGGCAACAGGCGCTGATGGAAAGCCAGATCACCACTAATTGCCAGCTTCTTTTCCGGCAACCACAACATAATATCGCCGGGACTGTGCGCTGGCCCCGGACGTAAAACCTCCATTTTCCATGATCCCAGCGTCAGATCCATTTTATCCTCAGCCAACAGAATATCCGGCTTAACAATTTCAGTGCGGTAATTCTTGTCCCGACGCGGCGCGGTGCGCTGCACTATTTGCTCACGACGCTCTTCTACTTCATGCCAGGCATCCTGATGCATAATGACTTTTGCACCCTGCTCCTGCCAGTAACCGGCACCCAGCATGGCATGCCCCTGACCATTTTCCAGCACCACGTATTTCACCGGCTGATCAGTGCGTTTTTTGATTTCATCATGCAGCGACTCTGCCAATAAATAACTTTCACCGGCATTCATCACTACCACACCGTCATCAGTGATAACGAACGATAGATTGTTATTGTGGCCGCTATTGTCATAAGTCGGTGGAGCTGTGGCACCAATCGCCGACCAGACACCGGGAATCACTTCTTCCGGCAGACTGTACAGAAAAGAATCCGGAGCCTTATCCATAATCTCTACCGGCAGTCCGGCATCTTTCCAGGCAAAAAAACCGTCCTCGTAGTTTTTCACATTGCTATAACCCAGCTTCATCAAGGTATCTGCGGCTAATGGGCTGCGCTGATTGACCCCACAATAAACAACGATCGGCGTGTCTTTGTCCGGAATCAGGCCATCAATCTGCATTTCGATCCAGCCACGCATAATATTGCGGTGACGCGGTGCATCAATATGACCACCCAGCAAACTGATTTCCTGTGGGGTACGTACATCAATCAGCTGTGTCATCGGTTGTTCTTTTAGCAGGGTTTGTAATTCCTGCGTGTTGATATTGGTGATGCGTTTATTGACCTCATCCAGTATCGCCTTAGCCGCTGCGGTGAGTGCGGGGACATTACGTGCCGGTGTCTCATCAGTAGCTGGAGCTGGGGCATTGCTTTCAG
>CACVAV010000049.1 GCA_902727945.1 uncultured Thiotrichaceae bacterium
TATTGTCACGAGTGGCGGAGCGTGTTTACTGGATGGGGCGCTATCTGGAGCGTACTGAAAATATTGCACGGCTAATCAGTGTTCATACCAGCTTATTAATGGATATGCCTGATGAAATGGAATTCAATTGGTTCACATCAGTAACCATTTTTAATGGGGAAGCCTTGTACGAAGAGCAGTACGATGAGGTCACTGAAAATAATGTCATGCGCTTTCTGGTCACTGATAAAGAAAACCCCGGATCATTGATGAGTTCTTTGGTGTCAGCCAGAGAAAACGTACGTACCTCGCTGGATGTGTTGCCGGAAGAAACCTGGGAGCAGGTTAATCAGGTTTATATGCTGATGAAAAAATCAGTGGCAACCGTGGAAAGCCGCCGCTTAAGACAGGCGTTGCTGCGTAAAGTCATTATGCATTGTCAATGCATCCGGGGCGTGTTGGACAGTCACATGAGCCGGGACAATACCTTCCACTTTGTCCTGCTGGGTAAACATGTTGAACGCGCAGATATGACCAGCCGGATTCTGGAATCGGCCTCATTACTGCTGCCGGAAACACGTAGCCAGTCAATCCGCAAATACGAGGGTATTTTGTGGATGGCATTATTGCAGGCACTTAGTGCGCACCAGATGTACCTGAAGCACATGCGTCCTCCGGTTAAAGGTCAGAAAGTACTGGATTTTCTGATCCGCGATTCGCTGTTCCCCCGTTCACTGAGTTATTCACTGGATGCGATCGGGATTTACCTGAGTGAGTTGCCTAATCCGGATAAAGCCATTACTTTGCAGCAGCAGATAACTGAAAATCTGCACGAGGCTGACGTAATGGACACTAACTTTCATCCGGTGATGGATGAGTTGCAGGAACAGCTGGGTGCGTTACACACAGAAATTGCCGGTAGTTGGTTTTACCCTGATTTCAGTGTGCCACCGATGCAGAGCCAATCGCAGTCACAATCACAAGTATAAAATACCCCACCTAATTAAGGGATTCAGATGAGTATTCACGTCGCTTTAAATCATCGTACGACTTACAAGTTCGATCGCCCGGTAAATCTCTCGCCACATGTAGTGCGCCTGCGCCCGGCTGTTCACTCACGCACACCGATTTTATCTTATTCGCTGAATATCAAGCCAGCGGATCATTTTATTAACTGGCAACAAGACCCGTTTGGTAACTGGCTGGCCCGGTTGGTATTCAATGAAAAGGTGACTGAGTTTGAGGTTGAAGTTGACCTGATCGCCGATATGGTGTCGATCAACCCTTTCGACTTTTTTATTGAAGATTATGCCAAAGAGTTCCCGTTTAAGTACAAGCCTGAGCTGAAACATGAGTTGAAGGCTTATCTGAAGGTGACTGAAGACGGTAAGCGTTTAAAGAAATGGCTGAAAGGCGTTGATCATAAGCAGCCGAATACCATTATGTTCCTGGTGGCGCTGATTCAGCGTTTGGAAGCCGATATTGGTTACAACGTACGCATGGAACCGGGTATTCAGAAGTGTGAAGAAACCCTGAAAATCAAGCGGGGTTCCTGCCGTGATACAGCCTGGTTACTGGTGCAGATACTGCGTCATTTAGGCCTGGCTGCGCGCTTTGTGTCCGGTTACCTTGTACAGCTGACTTCCGACCAGAAGTCACTGGATGGCCCCAGTGGCCCGGAAGAAGACTTTACGGATCTTCATGCCTGGACAGAAGTTTACTTACCCGGTGCCGGTTGGGTGGGAATGGATCCTACTTCCGGTCTGTTTGCCGGAGAAGGTCATATTCCATTGGCTTGTACACCGGAACCGGGCAGTGCTGCACCTATTGATGGCATGACGGATAAGTGTGAGACTGAATTCGAGTTCAATAATAGCGTCACCCGTATCCACGAAGATCCACGTGTGA
>CACVAV010000050.1 GCA_902727945.1 uncultured Thiotrichaceae bacterium
GTTCAGGTGGTCAGTGGTGTCGGTAAATTCCTTGATCCGCATCATGTTGAAGTGCGTGCTGAGGACGGCTCTTCGACCATTGTGAAGTTTGATAATGCAGTGATTGCTGCGGGTTCTGAGCCGGTACACCTGCCATTTATTCCGGAAGATCCACGGGTGATTGATTCGACCGGTGCGTTGGAGCTGGAAAGTATTCCTGAGCACATGCTGGTCATTGGTGGTGGTATTATCGGGTTGGAAATGGCCACGGTTTATTCCTCGCTGGGATCGAAGATTACCGTGGTTGAAATGTTGCCGCAGATTATGGCGGGTGCGGATAAGGACGTGGTGAAGCCTTACCATAACCGTATCAAAAAGCGCTATGATAATGTCTGGCTGGAAACCCGTGTGACGGGTGTTGAAGCAACAGATGCAGGCATGAAAGTATCGTTTGAAGGCAAGCATGCTCCGGCAGAACCGCAGTTATATGATCGTGTCCTGGTGGCTGTCGGGCGTATACCAAACGGTAAGACACTGGATGCTGAAAAAGCCGGTGTTGCAGTGGATGGTCGTGGTTTTGTACAGGTCACTGATACGCAGATGCGCACCACGCAACCACATATCTTTGCCATTGGTGATATAATTGGTCAGCCGATGCTGGCCCATAAAGCCGTACACGAGGGCAAAACAGCAGCAGAAGCGGCATCCGGTTTGCCAAGTCATTTCGACGCACGAGTCATTCCGTCGGTGGCTTATACTGATCCTGAAGTAGCTTGGGTGGGTGTGACTGAGGAGGAAGCGAAGTCTAAAGGGATTAAATACGGCAAAGGTGTATTCCCCTGGGCGGCCAGTGGTCGTGCTTTATCATTGGGTCGCGATGAAGGTATGACGAAGCTGATTTTCGATGAAGAGACTGAGCGTGTCATTGGTGCGGGTATTGTTGGTACCAATGCCGGTGATTTGATTGCTGAGGTGGCTCATGCCATTGAAATGGGGTCTAATGCTGCTGATATTGGGCTGACTGTACATCCGCACCCGACCTTGTCAGAAACCGTGGCGATGGCGGCGGAGATGTATGAGGGTACAATCACTGATTTATACGCGCCAAAAAAGCGTAAATAAGCATAAATAAGAGTAAGAAATCCCTGTAACACAGTTCTGTGTTACAGGGTAAAGTTTATACTAACGAACTAGGAGGTTCGAACAACATGGAAAAGATTGCAATTGTAACAGGTGGTACACGGGGCATTGGTGCTGCTATCGCTATCGGCTTAAAAAATAAAGGTTATAAAGTAGCAGCTAACTATGCCGGGAATGATCAGGCGGCTCAGGAATTTTCAGAAGCCAATGATATTCCGGTCTTTAAGTTTGACGTGTCTGATTTTGCACAGTGTGAAGCGGGTGTGAAGAAAGTTTCTGAAGAGTTAGGCGGTCAGGTTTCTGTGTTGGTTAACAATGCGGGTATTACCCGTGATGGCACTATGCACCGGATGACGCAAGAAAATTGGCAGGCTGTTATGGATACCAATCTGGGTTCCTGCTTCAACATGAGCCGCTGTGTTATCGATGGTATGCGTGAAAATAATTTTGGCCGTATCGTTAATATCGGTTCAGTGAATGGTCAGGCCGGACAGTATGGTCAGGTTAACTATGCAGCTGCTAAGTCAGGTATTCACGGTTTCACTAAAGCATTAGCTCAGGAAGGCGCAGGTAAAGGTATTACTGTTAATGCGATTGCTCCGGGTTATGTTGAAACTGATATGGTGCGTGCTGTACCTGAAAATGTACTGGAAAAGATTGTTGCCGGAATTCCGGTCGGTCGTTTAGGTCAGGCTGAAGATATTTCCCGCTGCGTTGAGTTTTTAGTGGCGGATGATGCTGGTTTTATTACTGGCTCAACTATATC
>CACVAV010000051.1 GCA_902727945.1 uncultured Thiotrichaceae bacterium
GAAGCGATTTAGAAAGATTGTGCGAGGCGCACTATAAAACGTTAAGAGCAGGATTGCCACCATTGGGCAATGTGTAAACGGAGAAGCTGGCAGACTTACCAGAGAAGAAACAAAAACCCCCTCTCCGGATAAACAGAGAAGGGGTTCGTTTTAGCTACGATGAATCAGCTAATCAGCTCTTCTTCCACCAACGCAGAATCGCACGATGACCATCCGTACTCCAGTTGTTAGCCATACTTTCAGGTTGACTGATCTTATCGCTACTGGCGAATAAGTAGTTATTAAATACCGGAATCGCAGTACCGCCTTCGTTGCTGACAATACCCTGCATTTCTGCATACATATCGCCACGCCTGGCTTCGTCCAGCTCAGAACGCGCTTCCACTAATAACTTATTGAACTTTTCATGCTGCCAGTACGCATCGTTCCATTTGGACTCAGCCGCATAAGCAGAAACGAACATCCAGTCTTCCGTCGGACGACCACTCCAGTAACACATGCAGAAGTCTTTCTTCATCCACACATCAGACCAGTAGCCATCATCCGGCTCACGAATCACTTCAACATCAATACCGGCCTTAGCAGCATGTTCTTTGTACAAAACAGCTGCATCAACAGCCCCGGCGAACGCCGCATCTGCTGCACTCAATTGTACTTTCAGACCCTCCGCGCCAGCCTTCTTCAGATGGAACTTAGCCTTATCAGGATCATAAGCACGCTGCTCCATGTCCTTCGCTAAATAACGGTTCGCACGACCAATCGGATGGTCATTACCGATATAACCGTGACCACGTAGCAAGGTTTCCAGCAAAGCCTCACGATCCAGTGAGTATTTCAGTGCCAGACGCACATCATTGTTTTTGTAAGGGTCCATATCACAGCGCATTGGCATAGAATAATGCGCGTTACCACTGGTTTCCATGATCTTAACTGTCTTATCACGCTCCAACAGGTGTAATGTTTTAATATCCAGACGATCAATAATATCCACTTCGCCGGTACGTAAAGCATTAGTCCGCGCAGCAACGTCTTTGATAGAAATCAGCTCTGCGGTATCAACATGACCTTCTTTGTCATTCCAATAGTCAGCGAACTTTTCAAATTCAGCCTTCACACCGGGGTCAAAATTCTTCAGCTTGTAAGCGCCTGCACCGATAGTACCGGCAGGATCAATCTTCCCGTCATCAGTAGCTGGCGCAATCACCAAATGGTAATCACTCATCAGATAAGGCAAATCAGCATTACCCTCTTTTAAGGTAAGAATGACAGTATCGCCATCTGCTTTCATTTCCTCAATGGTATCAACCGTCGATTTGACTGCTGATTTACTCTCTTCACCACGGTGGAAGTTCAGTGAAGCGATAACATCTTTGCCGGTGACCGGCTGGCCGTTATGGAATTTCGCCTTACGTAAGGTGAATGTCCATTCCTTAGCATCTTCAGACGACCCCCAACTCTCCGCCAACTCGCCTTGCAGTGAGTTATCCCCAGCGACAACTGTCAAATAACCATGCATGGTGTTCAGCAGCATACCGGTAAAATCGTTGGTAGCAGTTCCGGGGTCTAATGAGTCAGTTGTGGAACCATGGCCGGTGCCAATTTTTAAATGGCCGCCTTTTTTCGGATCATGTCCGGCTGCGAATAACATACCGGGCGCTGCTGCACTCAGTCCGAATAATGCGGTTAGTTTCACAAAATCACGACGTGAAATACGTCCGGATCTGAGATCACTCTCTAACTGCTTTATATCTGCCATCTAAACTTTCCTCCTATGGGGTCAAAAGTGGGCCAATGTTAACACACATCAGGCACTTTTTTTAAGCAATTGATTAATAAGCCAATCATAATTATGATCGACTCCATCCACAGCTTCGGCTACGCTTA
>CACVAV010000052.1 GCA_902727945.1 uncultured Thiotrichaceae bacterium
CTTCTGACGTTCAAGTACACGATCCTGAATACTCAGTAATTTTTCTTTCTGAAGCGGGTATGCAGCGCAAAGGCGTGGCAACCATTCCAAATCAGTTTCATTCTGCGGGAAGCTTTCAACAAACGCCTGACGCGACAAACCACCTTCCTGAACACACAGTTTCATGATCTTCCGTTCATAAGAACGGATACGACTGACGATAGTGTTCAACTGAACCGTCAGACGATCAATGATAGGCTGAGCCAGACGAATTTCCATGAACTTATCAGCCATGTTATCACGCGTCTTGTTATAGGCTTTCACATTACCTTTTTCAGCCGCTGCCGCCGCCAGGTCATACAATTCACGCAGCGCAGCAAACTTCTCAGCAGCCTCTAAAGGATCAGGCCCGGTATCTACCAGCTCTTCCTCTTCCTCGTCATCATCCTCAGAGCTTTCGTCATCGGTTGATGCAAGCGCTTTATCATCACCCGCAGCAGGCTTCGGTTCTTCCTTCACAGGAGGGCGCGCAGGCTGCATTTTAAACGGATCAATTTCCTCCGCATTCGGGTCAATAAAACCATTAATCACATCGGTCAGACGAATTTCTTCTGCTTCAATCAGGCTCGCCAGTTCCAATAAAACCATGGTAGAAGAAGGGTATTGTGCCAAGGCACGGAGAATTTCATTCAGCCCTTCTTCAATGCGAATGGCGATATGAATTTCACCTTCACGGGTCAGCAATTCAACTGTACCCATTTCACGCATGTACATACGCACCGGGTCAGTCGTGCGACCAAAATCGCTGTCTACATTAGCCAATGCTGCCGCCGCTTCTTCAGCCGCCTCATCATTAGCCTGGACATTATCATCGTTCAGCGACAGATCATCAGCATCCGGTGCATTTTCATGCACAGTAATACCCATATCGTTAATCATCGCCACGATATCTTCAATTTGTTCCGGATCGACTATAGTATCTGGCAGGTGGTCGTTCACCTCGGCATAAGTAAGGTAGCCCTGTTCCTTACCCTTGGCAATCAGCTCTTTCAGACTGGACTGTTGCTGCTGTTGTTGACTCATGTACCGTTTGACCTCGACGAAATGGACGCGCGATTATATCACAAATCCTGAAAATACAAGCATTCTTCCGAACATTCATTCAGAAAAATCATAAAGTGTCATACAAAAGAGACTGGAGGTCGTGCTGCTCCTGAGAATTCAGACCCACTGTCTGATCCTTGTGAATCAATTTCTCCAATGCTTTTTCTCTGGCCTGACGTTTTATCTGACGGAAGCAATCCTGAAATTCTTGCTGCAGTACCTGCATATCAGCCTCCTGAGGCTGCCATTTCATCAGTTTCAGTAATATTTTCTCGTGTTCAGTGTCACGGAACCGCTCCATTAGTCCCGCTGAGTGAATATGGGGATTCTCTTCAGCAGTTTCAACTAATTTAAATAATAAATTCATGCCGGGAATATCCCACTCTAATAACTTCTCCGGATTTCCGACCTCACTCACCAATTCAGGCGCATTCAACAACAAGGTAATGGCGTACCGTACCGGCGTTTTTTTAACCGCATAATCACCTGGCTGGCTGGGTGCACCCTGTGTTTTTTCAGCAAACCTGCCAAAGTTTTTGCGGTAAGGCCGATCAAAATTACGTTGCTGGCCTTCTGCTGAAAAACCCTGTGTATTTGATGGCCTGCTAGTCACATGGCCCAAGCGCTGTATCTCCTGCAGCAGTGATTTTTTCAGCAAGCTAGCCGGCATTTGATCTAATAAGCGCGAAGCCTCGGTCGCAAACCGTGCGCTATCTTCGATGGAATGCAAGGTAGATTCTGCTTTTAGCCCCAACCCCTCATTGATTCCCCTGATAAAAAATTTTGAGAAAGGCAGTGCTTTTTTCAGTTCAGCCTCATAACCTTCCTTACCCAAGCGTCTGACTAAGGTATCCGGATCATCACCTTCCGGTAAAAACTGAAAACGAATCTCACGGTCATCGTTAACAGCAGGCAACGCATTTTTTAATGCCTTCCAGGCAGCTTCTTCACCCGCCCGATCACCATCAAAACAAAAAACCACCTGCGTCACACCGGATTTATAAAGCTGTCCGATGTGCTCAATAGTGGTCGCCGTGCCCATCGTCGCCACCGCATAGGTTATGCCGAACTGCGCCAGGGCTATAACATCCATATACCCTTCAACAACAAGGAACTTAGCAAGCTTTCTCGTGTTGTTTCTCGCCTCATACAGACCGTATAACTCTGAACCCTTATGAAAAATATCAGTTTCCGGCGAATTCAGGTATTTAGGTGCGCCATCTCCCAACACCCGACCGCCAAAGCCAATTACCCGTCCACGCCGGTCACGGATAGGAAACATCAAACGATCACGAAAACGGTCATAAACCCGCCCACTGTCATTTTCAATCTGCAAACCACAGGCTAACAACTTTTGTTGACCATATTCCTTGCCGAATAATTGCGTCAGCCTGTCCCACTCATTGGTTGAATAACCAACGCTGTACTGCTGAATAATCTCAGGCGACAAGTCACGTTCTTTAATGTATTCAATAGCTTTCTGCGACTTATTAAGTTCATTACTGAAGTGTTTTGACGTTTCTTCCATCAAGCCATAAAGACTACTGTCTAATTGCTTGCGGGGCTTCTGGTTCCCCATCGTCTTCTCACGTGGCACCTCCACACCCAGATTACGCGCCAAGGCTTCAATCGCCTCAACGTATTCAAGGTGATCATATTCCATCATAAAGCTGATGGCAGAACCATGTGCGCCACAGCCAAAACAATGAAAGAACTGCTTGGTGGGGCTAACGGTGAAAGAAGGTGTTTTTTCATTATGGAACGGGCAACAGGCGGTGTACTCACGACCCGCCTTTTTCAAAGGCACACGCTTATTCACCACGTCGACAATATCGATGCGGCCCAATAACTGATCTATAAATTCCTTAGGGATATGTCCGGCCATAGCGCGTCAGAATACCTTTGTTTATAAACGTTGATACATGAAAGTTGTTCCCGCAACCACAGCTTACAACGTATTAGAAATACAATATATTCCAAATAACTGCATTGGCTATGGAATTTCCCCCACCATTTGGCGATAATAGTGGCCACTTTTCTGGTTGCATGAAGGCTCCTATGAAGCACACTGAATTACCTCCGGCGCAAGGTCTGTATGACCCCGCTAATGAACATGATGCCTGTGGCATGGGCTTTGTTGCACATCTTAAAGGTGTTAAATCTGCCAAGATAGTTCAACAAGCACTTAAAATCCTCACCCACATGGAGCACCGTGGTGCTTGTGGCTGCGAAGAAAACACCGGTGATGGCGCGGGTATTATGCTCCAGATCCCACACAAATTTTTAAGCCGGGAATGTGCCACACTAGGCTTTGAATTACCGGCAGAAGGCAATTACGCGGTGGGCTTTACTTTTATGCCCAGCCTGATTGCTGACCGGAAGGTGTGCGAGTATATCGTTAACCGCGTTATCCGTGACGAAGGCCTGACGTTGTTAGGTTGGCGTGATGTGCCGGTGAACCCGGCGCCGGTGGGTAAAAGCGCACTGAATTGCATGCCCTTCACCCGCATGGTATTTATCGGCAAACCTGACGACATCGAAGCCGGTCTTGATTTTGAGCGTAAGCTTTATGTTGTACGCAAACACATTGTCAGCGAAATACTCAAACCAGACACTCCCGGCAGTATCTATTTCACCAGCCTGTCATCACGCACGATGGTTTATAAAGGCATGCTGACAACAGAACAGGTTCAGCAGTTTTATACCGACCTGTCTGACCCGGACATGGAAACCGCGATTGCGATGGTTCACTCGCGCTTCTCGACTAATACTTTCCCTAGCTGGGAACGGGCACATCCGAACCGTTACCTGATTCACAATGGTGAAATTAACACCATGCGCGGTAACTACAACTGGATGGCGGCGCGTGAAGCGATGATTGAGACGGAGGTATTTAAGACCGACGTTAAAGACCTCTACCCGATTGTGCGTCCGGATGGCAGCGACTCGGCCTCACTGGATAACGCGCTGGAATTTTTGTACCTGTCCGGCTACTCCCTGCCCCATGTAATGATGATGATGGTGCCTGAACCCTGGTCTAACCATGAGACCATGTCGGAAGAGAAAAAAGCTTTTTATCAGTACCATAGCTGCATGATGGAACCGTGGGACGGCCCGGCGGCGATGGGCTTTACGGATGGTGTACTGGTGGGTGCAACACTGGATAGAAACGGCCTGCGTCCGTCACGTTATTACCTGACTGATGATGACATGATCATTCTGGCATCCGAAGTCGGTGTATTGGAAGAACTGGATCAAACCACCGTTATTTCCAAGCAACGTCTGGAACCCGGTCGTATGCTAGTGGTTGATACTGCTCAAGGCCGGATTATTGCTGATGAGGAAATCAAGCATCAGATCGCCACTGAAAAGCCTTACGGCGAGTGGTTGAAAAAACACATGGTGACCATGGAATCGTTGCCGGAACCGGAAGCTTTCCCGGCACCTAATCATGAGACACTGATCCAGCGTCAGAAAGCCTTTGGTTATACCTACGAAGATGTGCGCAAAACCATTTTACCGATGGCGAAAGACGGTATTGATCCGTTGGGTGCGATGGGTACTGATGCCCCCATTGCTGTACTGTCAGAAAAAGCACAGCCACTGTATAACTACTTCAAACAGTTATTTGCACAGGTGACTAATCCGCCAATTGACGCCATCCGCGAAGCGATTGTCACTTCGTCACTGACGACATTAGGCAGTGAAGGTGATCTGACCAATCCTACACCTGAAACTTGCCACCAAATCACCCTGCAATCCCCGATTATCAGTAACCGTGAAATTGCCAAACTGAAAGCCATTCAGCACCCCGGCTTTAAGTCAGCCCGCTTACCGATTCTGTTTGCAGCTGATGACGGCCCCGGCGGGCTGGAAAAGGCAATGGATCACCTGTGTGAACAGGCGGATCAGCAGATTGAAAACGGTGCTAACCTGATCATTCTGAGTGACCGTGGCACCGATAAAGATAATGTACCGATTCCATCGCTATTGGCGGTCGCCGGCCTGCATCATCACCTGATCCGTGCGGGCACACGTACGAAAGTGAGTATTATTCTCGAATCAGGTGAACCGCGTGAAGTCCATCACTTTGCAGTATTGTTGGGTTACGGTGCGGAAGCGATTAACCCGTACGCAGCCTGTGAAACTATCGATGACCTGATTCGTGAGGGGTATCTGACAGGTATTGAATATGTACCTGCTGTATTAAAATACATCAAAGCAGCCACTAAAGGCGTGATTAAGGTCATGTCGAAAATCGGTATTTCCACAGTGCAGTCTTACCGTGGCGCGCAGATCTTTGAAGCCGTCGGTATCAGTCAGGGCGTTATCGATCAGTACTTTACAGCAACTGTATCGCGTATCAGCGGCATCGACATTGAAACCATCGCTGAAGAAGCCTTGCGTCGTCATCGCCGTGCCTTTGGTTTCCATGATGCTGACTTGCGTACCCTGCAACCCGGTGGTTCATTCCAGTGGCGCAGTGGCGGCGAAGATCACATGTACAATCCGGACACTATCTACTTACTGCAAAAAGCGGTACGTGGCGGTAGCTTTGAACAGTTCAGGGACTTCAGTGCCAAACTGAATGATGATCCGGAAATTAAATACAACCTGCGTAACCTGCTGGATTTTGAATTCCCTGAAGACGGTGGTATTCCACTGGATCAGGTTGAACCGGCCTCACAAATTGTAAAACGCTTTAAGTCCGGTGCAATGTCTTATGGCTCGATCAGCCCGGAAGCACATGAAGGACTGGCCATTGCCATGAACCGCCTGGGTGCAAAATCCAACTCCGGTGAAGGCGGCGAAGATCCCTTACGCTTCATACCAGAAGCCAACGGTGATTCGCGCAATAGTGCCATCAAACAGGTCGCTTCCGGCCGTTTTGGTGTCACCAGCCATTACCTGAATAATGCACGGGAAATTCAGATCAAACTGGCGCAGGGTGCAAAACCCGGCGAAGGTGGTCAGTTACCGGGCAAAAAGGTTTACCCCTGGATTGCTAAAGTCCGTGGCACAACGACGGGTGTTGGTCTGATTTCACCACCACCGCATCATGATATTTACTCGATTGAGGATTTATCACAGTTAATTCATGATCTGAAAAATGCTAACAAACACGCTGATATTAATGTCAAGTTAGTATCGGAAATCGGTGTCGGCACCATTGCATCGGGCGTAGCCAAAGCGAAAGCGGACGTTATCCTCATCGCCGGTTATGACGGTGGTACGGGTGCCTCACCTAAGACCAGTGTGCAGCATGCCGGTTTGCCGTGGGAACTGGGGCTGGCGGAGACACACCAGACCCTGTTGATGAATAATCTGCGTAGCCGGGTACGTCTGGAAACAGATGGCAAGTTAATGACCGGGCGTGACGTGGCTGTGGCGACGCTGCTGGGTGCTGAAGAATACGGTTTTGCCACGCTACCATTGGTGGCGCTGGGCTGTATTATGATGCGCGTATGTCACCTGGACACCTGCCCTGTCGGTATAGCCACTCAGAACCCTGAGCTGCGCAAAAAGTATACGGGCGACCCGCAATACGTGGTTAATCTGTTGACGTTCATCGCAGAAGAGCTGCGTGAGATCATGGCAAAACTGGGTTTCAGTACTATTAATGAAATGGTCGGACGCAAGGACTGCCTGAAACAGAAAGAAAACATTGATCATTGGAAAGCAAAGAATCTGGATCTGAGCAACATTCTGTACATGCCGGAAACCACTACTGATTGCCTGGGTACTTACGGTATCCATAAACAGAACCACGGTATTCGCGATTCACTGGATGAACGTGAGATTCTGCCAGCTTGTCAGGATGCACTGAAAAAAGGCGAGTCTTTTAAAGCCACTTTCCCGATCGGGAATACTGACCGCGTTGCCGGTACCATTGTTGGTTCTGAGCTGACACGTAATCATGGCCCTGAAGGTTTACCGGAAGATACAATTCACCTGAAATTTAATGGCTCCGCCGGTCAGAGCATGGGCGCCTTTGCGCCTCCGGGCATGACGCTGGAACTGGAAGGTGATTCCAATGATTATGTCGGTAAGGGCTTGTCCGGCGGCAAAATCGTGGTTTATCCGCGTAAAGATGCTGCTTTTGTGGCTGAAGAAAATATTGTCATCGGCAACGTGGCCTTCTTCGGTGCCAGCGCAGGTAGCGCTTATATCCGTGGTGTGGCGGGCGAGCGCTTCTGTGTACGTAACTCTGGCGCTCACGTGGTGGTTGAGGGTTCCGGTGATCATGGTTGTGAATACATGACCGGTGGTTGTGCCGTCATTCTCGGCAATGTAGGCCGTAACTTTGCAGCCGGTATGTCTGGTGGTGTGGCTTATGTTTATGATCCGGAAGGCATTCTGGGACGCAGTGGTAACCGTGAAATGGTCACCTACACCGCGCTCAGCGAGGAAGCCGATATTGCCACCGTGCGTGGTATGATTGAAAAACATGTGCTGCACACGGAGAGTAGCCGGGGCACCGCTCTGCTTGAAGACTGGGACAATACGGTCAGCCACTTTGTACGTGTTATGCCCAATGACTACAAACGCATGCTGGACACTGTTAAATCATTTGAAGATCAGGGCATGGCCAGTGCAGATGCATTGATGGCCGCTTTTACAGCCAACACTCAGGACGCTTCGCGCGCTTCCGGTAGCTAAGGAGAATTGTTATGGGAAAACCAACTGGATTCCTCGAACACGAACGCCAATTACCCGCTGACCGTGCGCCACTGGTGCGGATTAAGGACTGGCGGGAGTTCCATTTAGAATTTGACCGCGAACAGGAAGCCCGCGAACAGGGTGCACGCTGCATGGAATGCGGCATCCCGTTCTGCCAAACCGGGCGCATATTACCCGGCGGTGCCAGCGGGTGCCCGGTCAATAACCTGATTCCGGAATGGAATGATCTGATTTATCAGGGACTGTGGCGCGAAGCTTATGAACGTTTGCGCATGACTAATAACTTCCCGGAGTTTACCGGTCGTGTCTGCCCTGCGCCTTGTGAAGGTGCCTGCACACTGGGTATGAGTGAACCTGCGGTCACTATCAAGCTGAACGAAGTGTCGATTGTTGACCGTGCCTTTGCCGAAGGCTGGGTTAAACCAACCAAACCTGAGCTACGCACCGGTAAGACTGTCGCCGTGGTGGGTTCCGGCCCTGCGGGCCTGGCTTGTGCTGATCAATTGAATCTGGCGGGTCATAAAGTCACGGTTTATGAACGTGCTGACCGGATTGGCGGCTTACTGATGTATGGCATTCCGAACATGAAGCTGGATAAGATGGAAATCGTACAGCGCCGTGTTGACCTGATGGCTGACTCCGGCATCAATTTTGTGACTAATACTGAGATCGGTAAGGATATTTCTGCTGAACAGTTGCAGGATCAGTTTGATGCCGTCGTGCTGTGTGGCGGCGCTACTAAGGCACGTGACCTGTTAGTTGAAGGCCGGGCAAGCGAGGGCATTCATCTGGCGATGGATTTCCTGAAGGCCAATACTAAAAGCCTGCTGGACTCTAATCTGGAAGATGGCAACTACATTTCTGCTGAAGGTAAAGATGTGATCGTTATTGGTGGCGGTGATACCGGCACTGACTGCGTGGGTACATCGGTGCGTCATGGCTGTAAGTCGGTGACTCAGCTGGAAATCATGACTCGCCCACCGGATGAACGTGCAGAAGGTAATCCCTGGCCGGAATGGCCGCTGGTCTATAAATTAGATTATGGCCAGGAAGAAGCGGCGGCGGTATTCGGTGATGATCCGCGCGAATATCTGGTCTCCACCCAACGTTTTGTCAGCGATGATGATGGCAATCTGCAGGAAATTCATACCATCGGTGTCAAGTGGGAAAAAGGCGAAGATGGCCGCATGAACCTGATTGAGATTGAAGGCTCTGAGAAAATACTTCCGGCGCAGTTAGTGCTGTTGGCAATGGGCTTTACCGGCCCTGAAAAACCGATCATTCGTGAACTGGCGCTGGACACTGATCCACGCGGCAATGTTAAGGCTGAACACGAAGATTACCGTACGAATGTTGACGGTGTATTTGCTGCCGGTGATATGCGTCGTGGCCAGAGCCTGATTGTCTGGGCGATTAATGAAGGCCGTGGTGCTGCGCGGGAATGTGACAAGTTTCTGATGGGTGAGAGTAGTTTACCTTAGACATTTTATAGTCCCGCTAAAAAACCCAACGCAATTTTCACCATATTGCCTAAACTAAAAGATGAGTAACAGGATACTTCCTGTCACTCATCTTTTTTTCATTCAACGAAAGGATTTAGGTAATGAAAATAACCACAACCCCATTCATCAGTACCGCATTACTGTGCGTACTTGCATTTAGCCAAACAGCATTCGCAGGTAGCCTCACCGCAGAACGCGAAGCCCGCACTCAGAAAATTGAAGCACTGCAAAAGATTATTCGTGATGGCCGGCTTGATCGCTCAGACAGAGTTCAGGCAAAACTGGATCTGGCACGACTGCAAGCGGAGGAACGCAAAGATCGTCGCAATGGCGATGTCGATGATGACTGAGTAACTTCCCTGGGTCAGCGATTTGTTGAGCCAGGAAGTAAATACCTGCGTCGCAAGCAATGCTTATTCGAAGAACAATGCCATGCTATTTTGCCAAACCTGAGGCAAT
>CACVAV010000053.1 GCA_902727945.1 uncultured Thiotrichaceae bacterium
TTACAGCAGTCCCATCAAGAAGCACCTGTTACAACAACACGGTTTAGTCGCACAGCGTAATAGTTTTGTGCTGAATAACTTCCCACCTGCCAGTGTATATCACATCACTAAGAAGTAAGTAACGTACGTAAAAAGATTTCATCCCAGGCGTGAAAGTCGCAGACTTTCACGGTAAGCACCATCCGGTTCGCGCCTGAACGCAACCGGTAGCAGAGTTTAAGCTTAAGCTGATGCCGTGGCTTCAATTAGCGGCAGGCAGAATGTCTTCAATATCAGACACCGGTATTTCTTCCAGCTCCAGTTCCAATTCAGGGATGATTTCTAACGGTATTATTTCCGGTATCTGAATCTGTTGCGATTGATACTGTGGCCGTGGTTGATATTGCCGCTGCTGTTGTGGCTGTGGCTGGTATTGTTGTTCGGGTACTACGGCTACCGGAGCCTGTGCATCAATAGGATTCGCCGGTGCATTGAAGTCATTAAATACCGGTTGATCAATGGGTTGAAACTGCGGGTTTTCAGGTTGGTAAGTATAAATTTCCTGCCCATTGTCGTTAGTAGCTGGCTGTGGTTGTGCCATCTGAGGCTGAGGGATTTGTTGCGGCTTATAGCGGATGACGGGCTGGACAGGTTGGTTTATCTCACTACTTTCCCAAACGGGTACGTCCATAGCTGCCGGTTGATTATTTAAATCCGGAATGACCTCGGTCAGCACTTCCTCAATAGGGGTAAATTCATCGATCACTACGGTTTCGACTTCCTGAATGCGTATCGGGTTAACGGGTAATGTCTCCACCGGTAACTGGTTGGCCTGTTCTGTGAACGTATCAATAATCGGTGCTGCGAGCGTGTTTTGCTGCCCGGGTGTTGCTGGCTGCATCTCTATCACTTCAATGTCAGGTTGGGGGCTGCTTTGTATTTCTGCAATCGGTGCTGGCTGAGTAATTTCATTAGTGTAAGCGGCATTAAGTTCTTTTTGTCCGTTTTCTAAGTCTGAAAAACGATATTTGCGGATCAGGCGCTCACTCTCACCCAGATAAGTGCCTGCTTGTTCCAGCTGGCCTTCTTCAATGGCTGCGCGGGCGGTTTGTTGACGAAGTTTAACAATCTCTTTCAGTAAACCCAGCGCTTCCGGATTATTGGGTTGTTTGAACATCAGGCTGGTAAGGTGTAACAAGGCATGATCATCTGAGTCATCTTTAGTCAGATTGCCCACGCGAATCGAGTCCCTGGCTTTGGCTAATAATTCATTAACCTGTTGATCTTCCTGTTTGACTATGCCCAGCTTGCTTTCCAGCCGGACTAATCTTTGCAGTTGCCCGGTCACCGTAAATTCACGGATAATCTTATCGCCGTTACTCAGATTAGTCTGTGCCTTATCAAAGTCATTGGCTTCGATTTGTTGTTCCGCCCGGTTAAAGGTATTGTCCAGCACACTGTTTATCAGCGTTTTAGCTTGTGAGTTATCTTTATCAAGCTCATTTACCTGACGCAGGAACGAGAGTGCGCCTGGTGTATTATCATTGTCGTCGAGTTGATTTTTACTGATAGCCACTTCGGCATTTTTCAGTAAAACGCTGATACGTTCTTGTTTGCTTTTAGCCGGATCTTCTACGGTTTCCGGTGTATTATCAGCAATAGCTGGCTCGACTTCAGTGGTCTCTTCTATCTGAGTCGGCTCAACCAGCTTCGGTTCATCTACCAAGGTTATTGCAGCAATCTCAGCAACCTCTGCTTTTTCAGCTTCGCCGGGAGGTGTTTCTGGTTCCGCTTTAGCTGTTTCAGTATTATCAATGGTACCGGCAGTTTCTTCTGTGACGGTTTTTTTCTCCGGCTCCGCAATGACTTCAGCGGCCTCTGTAGGCTCTGCTTCAGGCTC
>CACVAV010000054.1 GCA_902727945.1 uncultured Thiotrichaceae bacterium
GCATTTTCATTATTGGATGAAAGTGAGGTTGAGCAACTGTTGGAGCTGTTGAATAAGATTAAGTGTTAGTGGGACTTTCAACACAGTGGACAGGCAGACGGCTGGAGAAACACCGTAAGCACTGTCCCCTGTCAACCCGGAACCTACTTCATAATTTCAATCAGCTCAACATCAAACAACAACGTCGCATTCGGGCCAATATCGCTACCCGTACCCTTCGCGCCGTAAGCCAATTCAGGCGGAATAGTCAGCTGAAACTTGTCACCCACATTCATCAATTGCAGCGCTTCAATCCAGCCTTTGATGACACCGGTCACCGGGAAGGTCGCCGGCTCACCACGGTCATAAGAACTATCAAACACTGTACCGTCGATCAGCGTGCCTTTGTAGTGCACTTTTACCTTGTCAGTGGCCTTAGGCATGTCGCCTTTGCCCGCTGTTATTTCTTTGTATTGCAGACCACTTTCGGTGACCACCACGCCTTCTTTTTTAGCATTGGCCGCGATGTACTCAGCACCTATTTTCGTATTCGCTTCAGATAAAGCCGCTGCTTTCTTCTGAGCTGCTTCAGCACCAATTTTACGCGCCTCCTGAATCGTTTTCATGATGTCTTCTTGTGACAGGCTCGGCTTTTTATCATCACCCATCGCGGCTTCTTCCAAAGCCAGCTTGAACGCTTCCAGATCGAGACTAAATTCCAGCTCGCCCATCTGAGCTGCCGCATTCTGACCTAAGATATAACTTAAACGCTGCTCAAGCGTTTCCAGTGGTGCAGCCACTGCTGTTGACATGAATGCCATAGCCGCAAAACCTAAAGCGGGAGTAATCAATTTCATTAAAGCTTCCTTACAGTGATAAAAAGATGAATACATATTATTTTGACTTCACACCCACTGCAACCCCTGCTTTAACAGTTAAGCACTTTGCGGTCTCACCTGTTCTTGTTTTATCGATCAGTTTAATCAGTTTTTTTTGTTAGCTATCCCTATGGCCCGGGTGTATAAATTCTCCATTGATTAATTGGAATGACAAACAAAAACAAATTTGCATAGCTGTTCAACTATTCGTCAGCATGCGAAATCCTTTTAAAATTTTTGCTTTAGGAAGCAGAAAAATGAAAAATTTATACATACTATTAATTAGCCTGGCATGCAGCACGGCAGTTCTCGCACAAACACCTGATACGCAATGGGCAGACATGACGGATGGACAGAGCATTGTCGAAGAGGTTCTGGCTGAAGAAGTGATCATCGGCGAAACATCGGCTGAAGAAATGATGACTGAAGATGAGTACACACTCTCTGAATCTGAGCAGATGATTGGCGGAAGTGACTTCCCTGAAGAAATGCTCCTGCAAATCCAGCAGGATTGCTCCGTGTTCGCTCAGAACGAAGGCGTTGAAGAGGAATTTGTTGCTGATTTTGTCGATGTCTGCGTCATTGACAGTGTGGCAACAGAGTTGGCGGATAATCAGGAAGAAGTCACAGAGACAGAAATATTAGCTGAGGCGTATGCAGAAGCTCCGGTAGAAGACGAGCTTATTGAAACGGTTGCTGAATAGTAGCCGGTATTTTTAGATTTTCGTGATTTTGGGGCGCTCACTATAGCCCCCTTTTTTAGCAGCAGGAAAGATTATGAATAGGCATTACCCGTCGGATGACGATTTTGAATTTGTTGAAGGAGACAACGAATTTGCTTTTATCACGCAGCAACTCGAGAAAAATTCGATCCGGCAGTTCAGGTTTAATCATCGGAAAATCGACAGCAGAAGACAAATCGAAGATTATGAAGAAAAACGTAAACTACGTAAACGTATCCGCTTTGTGACAGATAACTGGGAAACCATTAACTAACATTAACTCATCTCAAATCATGCGG
>CACVAV010000055.1 GCA_902727945.1 uncultured Thiotrichaceae bacterium
ATCCTGACCTGATTCAGAAAACCCCTGGTACTGCCCGGCACGATGACGGGCAGTACCCTTCAGAAGCACTAAGCGATAGCGTTGTTAAACACATGACTGAAGCCGTAAATACCCGGCTAAATCTGCTACCTTAAATTGATAGTCAGGGTGCGCTGCTGTCTTTCCACAATAGTCACTTTGTGAGTCTGTGACTTGTTATTCTTGGCAGAAAGCGTGACATGGTATGTACCTGGTGCCAGTTCGACAGTCGCGGCATGTTGATAGATCGTTTTAAAGAACTTTTGCACACCCGCTTTGCTGTTGCTGATTTTCCAGATGACGGATGAAAAGGCAGGCCGATTATCAATAGTTGCTAATAGTTTAAGCTGACCTGTTACATTTTTGACGGCGGCATGAGTGGTACTGAACGACCCCATTGAAATAAGTATAATTAATAGCAAACCCTTAACGCCCAATGTATATTTTTTTTGACTATTCAAGATAGTGCCCTCCCTGATGGTGCATATCTTTATTTTGATATTAAATGCTTTTAAACATTAGCCTCAATGAATTAGTACACATTTGTTCAAAAAAAGTTCACAAATAAGATTAATTTTTACACAAATCGAGTCATGTGACTCAGGCGAAAGCAAAGGAATAGACTCTCCATGTTAACATTTGAACCTACACACCAAGGGCGCTACGCCTTTATGCAGCTTGGTTTCCGGCCTTTTTTCTTTGCTGCGATAACAGGTGCTGTATTGCTTGGAATTATCTGGTCGATTATCTATAGTTTTAATGGACAATTATTGCGCAACGACTACCCTATTATTAGCTGGCATGCTCACGAAATGATTTTTGCGTACGCACTTGCCGTGGTTTCAGGCTTTTTATTAACGGCTGTCCGCAACTGGACAGGCATTCAGACAGTTAATGGCAAACCCTTGTTAATATTGGCGCTACTGTGGTTAACCGGCAGAATACTGCCCTTTATTCCGGATTTACCGTTTTGGTACCTGGCCTTGCATGAAGCCTTATTTTTAGGGCTGGTGCTGTTCTTCGCCGGACAGCCTATTGTTCAGAAACGCCAGTGGCAGCAAATGGCTATTCTGGGCAAACTATTCCTGTTCATTCCCGCCAGCCTATTGTTCCACCTCGGCTTAATGGGTGTTTTAGCATCAGGCAAAGAACTCGGCATTTATCTTGCCTTATACACACTAATCGCACTAATTCTGACCATGGGCAGACGGGTTATTCCGTCCTTCATAGAAAATGCCATTGGTGGTGGCTTTCAGGCTAAAAATAATAACTGGCTGGATCGCCTAAGCCTCGGATTATTTTTGGTATTTTTAGTCGCTGAGCTGTATGCACTGGCCAGCAGCAATTCTACCGCAGTCTTTCTTGGCGGCATGATTGCCCTGACACTGTTTGTATTACATGCCTTCCGCCTGTTTGGCTGGCACCACCGCCACTTGTGGCAACACCCTTTATTGTGGTCGCTCTATCTGGCCTACGCCTGGATCACCATTGGCTTCCTGCTGAAATTTCTGGTGGTGGCTATTAACTACAACCCCTGGGCGGCGGTGCATGCCTTTGGCTATGGTGGCATTGGCTTAATCACAGCGGGCATGATGGCAAGGGTTACACTGGGACACACTGGCCGGAATGTATTTGCTGCACCCGCGATACTGCCGCTGGTGTTCGGCCTGCTCACAGTCGGCACAGTATTACGGGTGATTATGGTCTGGCTGCTACCGGAGTATTACCAAATCTGGATTCTGGCAGCACAGATAATCTGGGTGGTAGCTTTTGGGGTTTTGCTGGTGGTTTATGCACCGATGCTGATCAAAGCCAGAGTAGATGGTCGCTACGGATAATCAGGAGCACCCACCTGCC
>CACVAV010000056.1 GCA_902727945.1 uncultured Thiotrichaceae bacterium
CCTTCCAGGGCCTTAGCCACATTCATCACTGCCGTCACCTGTGGCACACCGACACCGGCGACCAGGCGTGTGGTACAAATTGACCCCGGCCCGATACCGACTTTCACCGCATCCGCACCCGCTTCAACTAAGGCCAAAGCCGCAGCTGCCGTCGCAATATTGCCGCCAATCACTTGTACATCGGGATAATTCTGTTTAACCCAGCTAATCCGGTCCAGCACACCCTGAGAATGGCCATGTGCAGTATCCACCACCAACACATCAACGTCCGCCTCAACTAAAGCGGCAACACGTTGTTCCGTACTATGACCAACACCGACTGCAGCACCGACACGCAGTCGCTCCAGTTTATCTTTACTGGCATTGGGGTAATCCGTGGACTTCTGAATATCTTTAACGGTGATCAGGCCCCGCAGCTTGAAGGCACTATTCACCACCAGCACTTTCTCGATACGGTTTTTATGCAATAACTGTTCAATTTCTTTCTTGCTGGCACCTTCCTCCACCGTTACCAAACGTTCTTTCGGCGTCATAATACTGCTGACCGGCTCATCCATATGTGTTTCAAAGCGCAAATCACGGCTGGTAACAATGCCCAGTAAGTCATCACCATCAACTACCGGTACACCGGAGATATTATTGGCACGGGTCAGCTCCATGACTTCACGGATCGTCGTGTTGACACCGACTGTAATCGGGTCTTTAATAATCCCGCTTTCATATTTTTTCACCATTCTGACCTGATCAGCCTGCTGATCAATGGTCATATTTTTATGGATGATACCCATGCCACCCTCCTGGGCCAACGCAATAGCCAGGCGCGCTTCAGTGACCGTGTCCATCGCTGAGGATATCAAAGGGATGTTTAATCTGATGGTGCGGGTGAGCTGAGCCTGTAAATCTGTTTCCGCAGGCATCACTGTTGAGTGAGCGGGTAACAGCAGTACATCATCAAAGGTGAGTGCTTCCTGAAGAATGCGCATACATTTTGTCCGGTTCTGGATAGGAGGCAAGTTATTATAGGGTTTGACCTCGGCACGGTAAACTGCTATCACTATACACTTACAAGATATTTGTATTTTTTATCATAATCTGGGAGGAGAACAGATGAAACTGAAGGTATTTTTAGCAGGTTTAACCCTGTGCATGTCAACATCAGCCTTTGCAGCAGACGCACCTACACTAAAAGAAGGGGTAGATGCCGCTGTAAAAACAGCCATAGAATCGGCACTGGCAGCCAACAAAGCGGCTAAAGAAGCTGATGTCGAATGGATCTGGGCTAACCCGGTAGACAACATTTGGGAAAAAACCAGAGGTTTAATGAGTAGCACCAGAGTGCTTGAGCAGGCCATTGAAATGGCCAATGATGGCAAGAATGACGAAGCCATCAGAGCAGCTAACTACATAGAGAATGCAGCCAAACAAGGTTTGGAGCAAGCTAAACTGATTCCAAAAGCCAGTCCTGCTCAATACGGCCTGTAGTAGCTGAAGTTATTTCCTGCATCTGAGTAAACTGTTCAGGAATAATACTTAAAAAAACCGGGTTATCATCACTGCCCGGTTTTTTTGTGCCCCTTAACAAACTGTATAGCAGCCGGAAACATTCTCATTATGGCAGCACAACGCATTATCCTCAGCGTCGCCCAACTCAATAACGAAGTCAGCCAATTACTCACTCAGGGCTTTCCATCCCTGTGGATTGAAGGCGAAGTATCGAACTTGTCCCGCCCGCGTTCCGGCCACTTGTACTTATCACTGAAAGATGAGCAAGCGCAGTTACGTTGCGCTATGTTTCGCGCCAAAGCCATGCAAAGCGACCTCAGGCTTGAAAACGGCATGAATATTATTGCCAGAGGGCGGGT
>CACVAV010000057.1 GCA_902727945.1 uncultured Thiotrichaceae bacterium
AGTTTGGTTTCTATCTGATTCCGGATGGTGTTCGTCATATCTATTCCCTGTGTCTACTTGAATCTGGAGCTGTAGCCTGTATATTCTTGCTACAACACAAGACAATGATAATTGAGCATGAATCAAAAACATAACTTTGACAAGCTGGGTCAGTATTTAGAGCGTAAAATTATTGGCCAGAAGAACCTGATAAATCGCCTGTTGATCGCCTTATTGGCTGACGGCCACATGTTGGTGGAAGGTGCGCCGGGCCTGGCTAAAACCCGCGCAATACAGATGCTGGGGCAGGGCATAGAAGGTGATTTTCACCGGGTGCAGTTCACCCCGGATTTATTGCCCGCCGACATTACCGGTACTGAGGTTTTTCACCCGAATGACAGCACTTTTCAGTTTCAGAAAGGCCCGTTATTTCACAACCTGATTCTGGCGGATGAAATTAACCGTGCACCGGCTAAGGTTCAGTCGGCATTGCTGGAAGCGATGGCTGAACGGCAGATCACTGTGGCCGGTACTACCTGGCCGTTACCTGATCCGTTTCTGGTTATGGCTACCCAGAACCCGATTGAGCAGGAAGGCACTTATCATCTGCCGGAAGCCCAGTTGGATCGTTTTTTAATGCATGTGGTAGTGGATTATCCAACGCCTGAAGAAGAACGCCTGATTCTGTTATTGGGGCGTCAGGAAGCCAGAGAGGATGTCAACCGTGAAAAACCGGTGGAGCAGCCGGTGGTGAGTCCTGATGACGTGCGTAATGCGCGGCGTGAAGTCTTAGATGTGTATATGGCCGACAATGTTGAGGATTACCTGCTGCAATTGGTTTTGGCAACCAGACACCCGGAGCGTTATGGCAATTCATTGAACGGTCGTATTGCTTACGGTGCCAGCCCGCGTGCGACATTGGCACTGGATCGCTGTGCCAGAGCGCATGCCTGGCTGGCAGGCCGTGATTTCGTCAGTCCGGAAGATGTGCAGGACGTTGCCTATGATGTATTGCGTCACCGTATCCTGCTGACCTTTGAGGCGGAAGCGGATGGCATGACCTCCACGCATGTTATTGATGAATTACTGGCGCTGGTGGCTGTTCCCTGATGCGAGCGGGTGATGGTCTGGTTTTTAGCTCGCTGCAATCCTTATTGCGCTTACAGGCACAGGTGCGCACACTGAATCTGGCCAAGCGTCATGCACTGGCCAAACATGTGGGTATCCATCGGTCGCGCTTCAAAGGGCGCGGCATGGACTTTGCTGAGTCGCGTCCTTATCAGCCCGGTGATGATGTGCGCACTATCGATTGGCGGGTAACTGCGCGTAGCGGTAAGGTGCACACCAAGGTTTTTCAGGAAGAGCGTGAGAAACCCATACTGGTCTGGCTGGATTTGCGTGCGCCGATGTTTTTTGGCACGCGGGGTTGTTTTAAAAGTGTGGTGGCTGCGGAAGTGACAGCGCTTTTATTATGGAAAACGCTGTCCGAGGGTGATCGTGCCGGTGGCATGGTACAGGATAATGCCGGTATACATGAATTCAAACCCTCACGTAGTCGTTCTTCCGCGCTGCATTTTATGCGTGAGCTGGCAACAGTGACACAAAAAGAACCGGCTGCTGATTCGATGGCTGAATTTAGTCAGCCTGAACAGGTATTAATAGACAGTTGGCAGCGCTTACGGCGGGTGACTGAGCCGGGCACTCAGGTGTTTGTGATCAGTGATTTCCGTGCACTGAGCGACAAGGCCTTCAGTCAGCTCGCGATGATTAACCGGAGTTCACAATTGGTACTGGTGTCTATCCGTGATCCGTTTGAAGATCAGTTGCCTGCTGAGGAGCGCTTGCGCCTGACTGATGGCAGTAAGAGTCTGTGGATTAA
>CACVAV010000058.1 GCA_902727945.1 uncultured Thiotrichaceae bacterium
CCGGATCATAAGTCTGCGTCTGTTTTTCCAGATTAAACCGCCGCGAACCACGCGGATCAGCACCGACTCCGGCAAGGTATTGCCAATTACCCCAGTTAGCGGCAACATCATAATCGATCAACTGCTGTTCAAAATAAGCCGCACCATAACGCCAGTCGAGTTTCAGTTCATGGATAAAACAGCTAGCCACTAACTGGCGGCCACGGTTAGACATATAACCCGTGGCATTGAGTTGTTTCATTGATGCATTAACAATCGGGTAGGGCGTATTGCCTTTGCACCAGCGTTGAAAGCGTTCGCCATAAAAGCTGGTTAAGGGGTTGTAGTTGTTGATGCCACGGTAGTGAAATAATTGCGCGCCATGCGCATGGGCATACCATTGAAAATATTCCCGCCACAGTAATTCAAAAAAGATCCAATAGGTCGAGTCATTTTCACCCTGTCGGGCTTCGTGACTGCGTAACTCGCTGATGATTTGGCGGGGTGAGATACAGCCTTGTGCTAACCAGACTGAAAACTTAGTGGAATCTGCCCAACCATCCAGTGAGTTACGGGTTTCTTTATAAGTTTGTGCGAAAGGTTCGGCAAAGTAATGGCTCAGGTGTTGCTGTCCGGAAAGGGGGCCGCCATTAAAATTGGGGTCGGAGCCACTGTCCGGTTCACGCAGTGTTTTCAGCCAATCAAAAGACTTAAACAAGGGTGGCGGGAGTTGTTTGGGGGCGTTGGCCGGTGGTGTGATGGTCAGCTTATCTTTTTCAACCAGTTTACGGAATTTTGAAAAAGTGGCGGGCAGATCATTCAGCTTAAAAGGCAAGTCTGCCGGTTCAAATAAGGTATGACTGTGTACGGCATTGAGCGTAATGTCCGGTGCACTATCAGCGATCTGTTCAAAAAAACGCCGTTCATTGTAGCCAGCATTAACGCTGTGATAAATGCGTCGTACCTGATGTTTGTCGTACAGTGCCTCGAACACACTGAGCGGTGACTGGTAATAAACATTTAAGTGCTGGCCATAGGTGTTTAGCTGGCGATCAAGTTCAGTCAATGACTCAATAATGAACCGGTGGCGGTGCTTGCCCAGGCGTGTGCAATTAAAATGATTGGGGCGTAGTAATACCGGATCAAGGCAATAGACGAAGCTCAGGTTTTGCTCGCTGTGCACCGCCCGCAGTAAGGCCGGATTGTCAGCCAGCCTTAAATCATGGGTAAACCAGTAAACTGCATTTTTCACTTAACTCACCTGATGGTTTGTGGAATCTTGTCTGGTGGCAACGATTGCCTGAAGATTGACTCAATCATTTTACACGGTATGAGTATCCTCATGACAACACCTGAATCCGGCAATGTTGCCATTGTAATCGGCGCGAGTAGTACCATAGCACAGGCCTTAATTAAACGTCTGGTTGAGCACGAGAAGCGTCAGGTTATTGCTTTCACCCGACGCAATAATAACCTGTGGCAGCACAGTCAGGTTGACTATTATGCTAATGATTATTCGTCTGAAGCGATTGAGCAAGCGGTAGCTGGCTTGCAGGAATATACCGGTCAGATTGGACGGGTGTTTATTTGCAACGGCGTGTTACACGGTGATGGGTTTGCGCCGGAAAAATCCTTGAAAAAATTTGACCCCGCTGCGTTTCAGCAAGTGCTCAATGCCAACACATTGACTCCGATGCTTTGGCTGAGCCGTTTGTTGCCATTACTAAAAGGCCGGCAGGCGTGTAAGGTCACTGCCTTTAGCGCCCGTATTGGTAGCATCACCGATAATCATCTGGGTGGCTGGTACAGTTACCGCGCCTCAAAAGCGGCGCTGAATATGTTATTAAAAACCTCAGCCATTGAGCTGGCACGTAG
>CACVAV010000059.1 GCA_902727945.1 uncultured Thiotrichaceae bacterium
CACACCCGGACGCGGATCTTCGTGATACAACCACTGACCGTAGTTACGACGCATCACAGGGTGCATATACTGGAAGCCATCCGGACACCCGGATTCAATCGGCTCACGCATTTGTATTTTGGCTGACATCGGCTTACTCTCCCGAACTAAATATTGTTACCGTAGAAGTCGGAGACTTCTATGCTTGAGGGTGAAATACTTTCATGTGCATCACCCATGAACCGGATCAAGCTGCCGCTTTCTCTTCACGCTTCCGGTTGAACCACTCTTCAGCAGCTTCATCCCAACCATCCATGCGCACATAAGAAATATTACGTGGCTGCTTAATCATGTTCGGATCAGGATCAATTCCAATACCTTCGAGGAAATTAACCAAACCGATACGCTCAATCATTTCACCGCAACGCTCATGCTCAAGACCATTCTCAGCCCAGAAATCAATAACTTCTTCAGCCATCTCTTTAATCAGATCGTAATCTTCTTCGGTTTCCAGCTTCATGAACGGCACTACTACCGTACCCATCAGATCACCGATTTTCAGCGTACGCTTACCACCCATAAGAATGGTGACACCCTTATCATCGCCGACTTGCAGCGCTTTAGGCATAACGTTCAGGCAATGCATACAACGTACACAGTTGCTGTTATCCACTGTCATAGTGTCATCATCATTCAACGTAATCGCATTGGTCGGGCAACGACTAATCACGTTATCAAACATGTATTGACGACCCACCGAACGATCACCCGGATGACCAATCTCGTCAGCCTTCTTCATGATGGCTGCTTTGACTTCGTCCTGATTGATTTTCATGTCATCACGCCAGGTACCGATCACCGCAAAATCAGAGCGTTCGATAGCATTCTGGCAGTCATTAGGACAACCTGAAACTTTGAATTTGAATTTGTAAGGTAATGCGGGACGATGGACATCATCCGTGAAGTTATTCATCAACTGACGGTGAATAGCCTGCTCATTACAGTTAGACATTTCGCAACGTGCCGAGCCAACACATGACATACCGGTACGTACACAAGGACCGGCGCCACCTAAGTCAAAACCGTAATCATTGATTTCATCAAAGAAATGCTGGTAACTGGCACTGTCAGCACCGATGAACATGATGTTACCGGTCTGGCCGTGGAACGTTTGCAGGCCGGAACCGTGCTTTTCCCAGCTAGTGGCTAACTGACGCAACATATCAGTGGTATAGTAGTTGCCCGCAGGTGGCTGAACACGCAGGGTGTGGAACTCACGGGACTCGGGGAACATGTCACCCACTTCAGAGAAGCGAGGGATAATACCGCCACCGTAACCATAGACAGAGATGGTGCCACCTTTCCAATAACCCATTTTGGTTTCGTAGGAATGTTCTAACTGACCTAACAAACCGTTATTTACGTTACGGATGCGCTCATCCGGGTGGTTGTCTCTCAGATTCTTGATACCCGTAATAAAACTTGGCCATGGGCCATCTTCCAGCACATCAAGCATTGGAGTTGGATAATTTTTATCCGCCATACCTGCCTCCTAAAAATTCAAATTCAGTATTCGATTTGACCAATTTTATGCGTCTGACCGCTAACAAAGAATCTCACCCTTGGGGAGTGGTCAACATCCACCTATACCCCGATAGAGATACAGTTAAACACTTTGCCTAAAATTCGTCTCTCGTTTGATGTCTTATAGAATATCGTTATTTAATAATATTGCAATATTCCCATTGGATCTGCAAAATATCTATTATCGGAAAATCAGGGATATAGTCACACTCATGAAGTCATATTTTTCATTAGAAAACAAAGCACTGTATGCAGCCTGGCGGGATAGAAAGCTAGCAGATTATCCTAT
>CACVAV010000060.1 GCA_902727945.1 uncultured Thiotrichaceae bacterium
TCGCTGGTTTTATCAAAACCGGCTCCAATAATAAGCGTTTGACGCTTACCGGCCAATTTACGGTAAGCCGGTATGGTCAGCGATTGCTCGGCTACTGTAGTGTGTAAATTAATAGCTTCAAGCTGGAATTCTCTGGCTAAAGCGTGGCGGAATTCAGGCTTCAGGAAAATACTGTTTCCGGGATTAGCCAGTCTGTTTATTGTAGATATCCGTTCTATCTTTATTGTCATCATTATGCATCCTGCATCTGTGTAATGAGTAACCTGCAAGATCCTTTGCAGGTATACATAACGAGTGTGGTAACAGAAACGGACAGATGCCGGTTTAGATTGATTAATGGGAGCTTAAGGTTGACAGGTGGTGTGTCTTTCAAGGTGTTCTGTGCCGTTTATCTTCAAAAACAGGTCAGTGCGCAGGTTGGTAATTGCATCTGCGGTGAGGTGCGGGGAATATGGATAATCGGACTTCCGTGCTGCTTGCTGTCAGCCTGATAAAAGGTATATTTACCATGAATGAAAGTATACGCGCCGCTTCTGACCTATCTGTTGCTCCCATGACATTCAAAACATTATGGCAACGCCTGATGCGGCAAAAGTTGTTGATTGTATTGGTATTGCTCACCAGTTTATTGCTGGCAGGTTCGTTGACCTGGATGATGGCACCTTCTTACCGTGCTGTTTCCACCTTACAGATTGAAAAACAAGGTGCGCAAATTGTTAACTTTGGCGAGTTGAATAAGCCAACACCTGATCTGGGTGAACTTGATCCTTTTTTCCGTACGCAATACGAGCAACTGAAGAGCAGAGCTTTAATTGCTAAGGTGATTGATGACCTGAGTCTGGAGCGCCGACTCTTTAATAAAGACTTCCGTACACCGCTGCGCAAGGCCTTTGATCAGTGGGCAAGTGATACGCTCGGGCCTGCTGTGCGTTGGGTTAAAAGCCTGCTACCTCAAGATGTTAGCCCTGCCACTAAACCTGATCGGGTCGTCGATTTTCTTGAAGCACTTTATGTCGAGCCGGTAGAAAAAGCCCATTTAGTTAATGTGTTTTTTGAGTCCCCTGATGAAAAATTGTCTGCCGAAGTGGTTAACGCATTGGTGAATACTTTTATTCTGAATTCGATGAAAGAGGGCAGCCGTGGGGAAACGTATGCCCGGACTTTTTTGGGTCGGGAACTGGAAAAAGCCCGCGAGCGCCTGACTGACAGTGAAGAAGCGTTGGTTAACTATGCCAGAGAAAACAATATTTTAGAGGTGAATAATAGTCAGGTGACGCAGGAGCAGAAGCTGACAGAGTTGAATAAGGCGCTGGTCGGTGCTGAGCTGCGGCGGGTTGAAGCGCAAAGTCAGTTAAATCAGGCACGCGACCATGGTGATGTCACTGATATTCTGAATAATCCGACCCTGGCAGGATTAAAACAGCAATTAGCAACACTGGAAGCCAATTACCGCAAACTATCGGAGACTTTTAAACCTGCTTACCCTGATATGCAGCAGCTGGCAGGTGAGATCGCTTCACTCAGGAACAGGGTTAATGCGGAAACCACCAGGCTGACACGATCCATTGAATCCACTTACACGGCTACGACTAATTTAGAAAACCGTTTACGTAGTGATTTAGCGAATTTTCAGAATGAATTAGTCGATTTGCGTGACCGGGGTGTTGAGTACAAAGCTTTGCAGCGTGAGGTCGAAACCAGCAGTAAGCTTTACGATAGTCTGCTGCAACGTGTCAGTGAAGTGGGTGTGGCAGCAGGTGCCAGATCCAGTAATGTACGGATTGTTGATAAGGCCACACCCCCTGAGACATCATTCAGGCCCAATAAACCACTGAATCTGTTATTGGGCGGTGTACTCGGTTTGATGTTGGGTGCAGCGCTGGCTTTGTTACGTGAATCCTGGCGTAAGTCGCCGGAATCAGCCAGTGAGTTACAGGCGTTTAGTGGCTTGCCGGTGTTGGGTACGATACCCCATGTCAATAAGCGAAACCGCCGTGCCTTACCGATGGCCGCCGTGCGGGAAGTGGGTTCGCCGGTTGCTGAGGCGTACCGTGTTGCTGCAACAAATTTGAAGTTCGCCGGGTCGGAGGGCATGCCGGGTAGTTTATTGCTGACCAGCCTTAATCCGGGTGAGGGTAAGTCAACCTCATCAGTCAACCTGGCGCTGAGTCTGGCTCAGATTGGTTATAAAGTACTGCTGGTTGATGCTGATTTACGCCGCCCGACATTGCATGAGAAAATGGCTTTGAATAATCATGTTGGCCTGACGGAATACCTGTATGGCGATATGGAGTTATCCAAAGTGACCCAGCGCATCGACAGTGTTAAGAATGCCTTTGTGATTACTGCCGGAATGCTTAATCTTGATCCGGTTGAAGCGTTGTCGAATGAAAAAATGATAAAGCTGGTTGAGATGTCCGCGCAGTATTTTGATATTACGCTGCTGGATGCGCCGCCACTTACCGGTTTTGCTGATGCTTTATTGCTGGCTGAAATGGCTGATGCGACCCTATTAGTCAGCAGTGAAAATATCCATGCCGATAAAGACAGGTTGATTGTTGCACTGGATCAGCTGCAACGTGTTAAGCAAAATGTTATCGGTTGGTTGGTGGTCAAGGCGCATCAAGGGGTGGTGTCTGAGCAGTATTATGTCCGTTATAGCCAGAACGCAACCCGGCGGAAAAACCTGGATACTACCCTGGTGACTCCGATGATGTTACAAAAAAAGGGATTGAACCTGACTAAGTGAAGTGGGCTTCGATTCCGCTCAGCCCTTCAGCCCTGGGGCAGTACCTACCGGGTTCGCGCCCTGAGCGGAGCCGAAGGGCAGGCAGGTTTACACCGGGTTACCGGACGAGGTATTAGTCACCCAACAGATCCATCAGGCTGGATACATAAGCCTTGGTCGTTTCCTGACGTTGTTCCGGTGTAACGATTCTATGGCCTTCCCATTCGATGTGTTCAGCCGGTAATTCCTCAAGAAAGCGACTGGGGTCACAAGTCATGGATTCGCCATAACGGGAACGGGTTTTTGCATAGCTGACGGTGAGGTGTGTTTTAGCGCGGGTAATACCGACATAAGTCAGTCGGCGTTCTTCCTGTATGCCTGCTTCATCCTGACTATTCATGTGTGGCAGTATGTCTTCTTCAGCACCCACCAGAAAAACATAAGGGAACTCCAGCCCTTTCGCAGCATGCAGTGTCATCAGGGTGACAGCATCCTGCTCCTCTTCTTCATTGTTACGCTCCAGCATATCAATCAGGCTCATGTGTGCCACGATTTCAGAGAGCGTTTCTTTGCCTGCGCCATCGTTATGTAATGTTTTGACCCATTCAACAATTTCCCAAACATTTGACATGCGCCGCTCGGCCATTTTAGGCGACTTGGAGTTTTGCAGTAGCCAGTCTTCATAGTGGATATCGAAGATAATGCGTTTAACCAATGCACCGGGTTCACTGTCTTCATTCAGTCGCATCATTTCCGTCAGCCAATGCAGGAAAGTATCCATGCGCTGGCGTGCTTTGGCAGAAATCCGTTCAGCAAAGCCCATTTCCTGTGCTGCATTGAACAGGCTGGTTCCGCGTTCCTGTGCGTATTCACCGAGTTTTTCCAGCGTAGCTGCGCCAATTTCACGGCGTGGGGTGTTGACTACCCGCAGGAAGGCCGTGTCATCATTCTGGTTGCTGATAATACGCAGGTAGCTGAGAATATCTTTGACTTCAGCATGCTCAAAAAATGAGGTGCCCCCGGTCAATTTGTAGGGAATGTTATTTTCCCGTAATAATTTCTCAAACAGGCGACTCTGGTGATTACTGCGGTACAGAATAGCGAAGTCTTTTGAGGGCGTACGCTCGCGAAACTGGCGTTTCATAATTTCACCGACGACTTTTTCACTCTCATGCTGAGCGGTACGGCAGGGCATGATCAGGATCGGATCACCTTCACCTAAGGTACTCCACAGGTTTTTCTCAAACAGGTGCGGGTTATTCGCGATCAGATGATTAGCACTTGCCAGAATGCGTTTGGTTGAGCGGTAGTTTTGTTCCAGCTTAACTACTTTCAGCAGTGGGTAGTCTTTCTGTAACTGATCCAGATTTTCAGGCCGTGCGCCACGCCAGGCATAAATAGACTGATCATCATCACCCACCGCAGTGATGCCGCCGGTAACACCCGCCAACTGGCGGATTAGCCGGTACTGACAGGCATTGGTATCCTGATACTCATCGACTAACAGGTACCGTAAACGATTTTGCCATTTTTCCAGCACATCGGGGTGTTGATCGAATAGCTGCACAGGCATAACAATCAGGTCATCGAAATCCACGGCATTATAGGCTCTGATCTGACGCTGGTATTTTTCGTACAGCCGTGCTGCCTGAACATCCTGTTCATTGATAGCCTGCTGCATGGCTTGTTCGGGGTTGATAAAGTCATTTTTCCAGCGGGATATTTGCCAGCGGATGTCGTCGACTTCCTCAATATCATCTTTAAGCGCTAATTCCTTCAGAATAGTGGCGCTATCTTGTGAATCCAGAATCGAAAATCCGGATTTATAGCCCATTTTTTTGACTTCACGTTTGAGGATATTCAGACCCAGTGTATGGAAAGTGGACACCGTGAGGCCTTTTGCTTCTTCTTTAGATAATATCTGCATCACCCGCTCTTTCATTTCACGGGCGGCTTTATTGGTAAAGGTGATGGCCGCAATTTGTCGGGCATCATAATTGGCTTTGCGGATCAGCCAGGCGATTTTTTGCGTGATGACACTGGTTTTGCCACTGCCCGCGCCAGCCAGTACCAGCAGAGGAGTACCCAGGTGTGCGACTGCGGCTTGTTGTTGTGGATTGAGTGCGTGCATTTTGCCGGTTTTTATCTGAAAGAGGGTATCTATAATGCCTTCTATGCAGAAAATGACAAGCCCGAAAAAGCTGAGTTATTGTTCATCGGAGTCATCAGTAGCTAGTTGTCGTGTCATTCAAATAATTCTTGACTGTTATGGTAGGTTTTACTAATATCCTAGTGTATTACTCAAGAATTTAACCCCCGCACGATTGCAGGAGAATTATCATGAAACTTTCTACGAAAGGGAGATACGCTGTGACGGCGATGATGGATTTGGCCATCCATGATCACGATGGCCCGGTTACTCTGGCTGATATATCTAACTGCCAGGGAATTTCGTTGTCGTACCTGGAGCAGCTTTTTTCAAAGTTACGCAAACATCATCTGGTTGAAGGTGTGCGCGGCCCGGGCGGTGGCTATCGTTTGGGTATGCCTGCCAGTCAAATCAGTATCGCGCAGATTATAACGGCGGTTGATGAAAATATTGATGCGACCCGGTGCAAAGGTAAGGAAGACTGTCTGAGTGGTGAGAAGTGCCTGACGCATGAACTGTGGTCAGATCTGAGTGAGCGCCTGTATAACTTTCTGGATGAGTTGACACTGTCAAGCTTTATCAACCGTCCGGAAGTACGTGCAGTATCACGGCGGCAGGATACCACCGCCAGCAGAATCGCGACTATGTTTCCACCTCGCATACCCCTCTTAGTGGCGAATATGTGACAGGTGGTTTGTCAATCAGGCTGGCATAAATGTCTCAGCAGCTGGCCTGAGCGACTGCGTTTTAACGGTATAGCCTGCCTTGAGGTCAGTCTTAATCTGGTGGAGCTTCATTTGTGGTTCAATTTCCAGCATGGTCAATGTACCCAAGCCCCTGTCTTTCGGGTAAGCAGCACCCGTATCAATATAGACAATATTACTTTCACGAACCGGTTTATGAACCGGTGTGTGGCCAAAAATAATCATATCAATACCTGAAATAGGTTGGGTTCTTCCCATCATCTGAATCTGCTTGAAGCGGGTTCGCGACCATAACGCCTGATCGATAACATCCTGATCATAGTCCAGTTGTGAAATAAAATTTTGCCACGACATACCGGTTGGAATATCAGCGTGGACAATACCAATCCGGCCTTTGCCGGTACTGACTTCCATGGCCAATGGTAATTTACCGATCACATTTCTGATTCGGTGATGCAGGTGCGTAGGTATGTTCTGCCACCAGTCGCCGCCATTGAATGTTGTCCAGTTTTTGCTGATCTGATTATTAGCAGCAGAATCCAGCAGCATTTGTTCGTGGTTGCCCCGGATGGCATGGAACCAGTCATAATTCAGAAATTCGATAGCACGCTCTGATTCAGGGCCACGATCAATCAGGTCACCGACTGAAAATACCCGGTCTTTTTGTGGGTCAAAATCGACTTGCCACAATAATTTTTCAAATGCAAAGAAGTGTCCGTGAATGTCACCGACGACAAAATCACGGCCTTTCGCATTGTGGTTGAAAAATCTAAATGCTTTATATGACATCAACACTCACACTGGGTAGATAGTAAGAGGAATAAACTAAGCATTGGGCAGCCTAATGAATTCTATTATGTGCTTCGTGATTTCATGTATCGACTGAAATACTGACTAACGTGGAGTAGTACAGTATAAACCGTCGGCCCGAAGCATTTTATTTAAACATTGAACAATACCGTATGAAAAATATGCAAAAAATTCCGTTAGTTACAACTAATCCGGTAGTTGAGGCAATTTTCCATGTTGAGGGTCATTCAGTTTGCATTAATCTATAGAGCGCAGTGAAGTCGATTTGGTTGCAAATTTATTACTATTTTTTCTGATTTTTTTGCCGGGGAGGGGTTTGCCATATTGCTGTGATCAGGCTAATCCAGCCAACAATAAAAGCTAATCCTCCGAGGGGTGTGATCATGCCAAAGGTTTTAATGCCTGTCAGCGCATAGGTGTAGAGACTGCCGCTAAACAGGAAAATGCCTAGTATAAAAGCGGTTCCCGCCCACTTGAGCGCACGGTGGGGTAAGTGTTGCTGAAGCAGTCCGGTCACCAGTAGGGCGAATGCATGATAAAACTGATAGTCGACTCCGGTGTGGTAACGTTGTAGCATCTGTTCCGGCACCATTTTTTCCAGTGCATGCGCACCGAATGCGCCGAAAATGACAGCCAGCATGGCGAAGCCTGCGCCCAATAGTAGAAAATGATTTTTACTCATAATTTGGAACCTGTATGGATGATAATGAACAGCATCATGAAAAGCGCCAGTTGTATCGTGTGATATTGAAGGTCATGGCCTGGCTTGCCATCTTATTTTTGTGTCTGGTCTGGTTGCGTGGTTGTTTCAGTTGGGGATCGATCACAGTGTAGCTTAGATAAAAATTCACCCCACAAGTATTGAAGTCTGCGACTTCAACAGGGGCAGATAAACATCGTAACGAATAGCCTTGCCTGTGATGACAAAGGCGGGCTTTTCATCCGCTAATAAAGGCGCATGACGGGGGCGTTTAACGCTGACCCGGTGTCTGCAATGTTGACGGGCGATAGAAAGCAGCGTGTCATCATCCTGATCATCACCTACTACTTCGTGAAAAAAACGCATTTCCTTCTGCACCAGTGCTGACTTGCGCCGCTCCGGAAACATGGGGTCAAGGTAGACTACATCCGGCAGTTCATCATTTGGTAATTGCGTTAACCATTGCCGGGCGTCCGTATTGATCAGTTTCATACGTTTAACTATCTCGCAAAGATCTTCATCCTGGCTCTCAATAGCACGCCGCAGGCCATCTTCCAGTAGCACATGCACCATCGGATTGCGTTCTAGCAGTGTGACAGTGCACCCCAAACTAGCCAGTACAAAAGACTCACGGCCTAAGCCTGCGGTGGCATCAATAACGTGCGGCTGTTTCAGTTTATTCAGGCCGACGGCTTTGGCTATATCCTGACCTTTGCCACCCCCGAACTTCAATCGGTGCCGGGCCTTGCCTTGCACAAAATCAACATACACCGGCCCGCTTTTCGGGTCGTTAGTGTCATGTAATTCCAGACGCTCGTGGGTGCGGACTAGTTGATAACGCTCAGGGCAGGGTGGTGGCATTGGCTATTAATAATGTGGCGGTGGTGTTTCTTCTGCCATAGAAGCTATCGGCGACTGCGCCATTGATTTTAAGCGGTCTTTCATGACTTCAATATGACGGGTGAGGTGGGTGATTTCCTGTTGTTGCAGGTAGACCTGTTCACTGAGGCTTTCCAGTGTGGCTTCCTGTTCCATGAATTTGATTTCCAGTTCAGCGATGCGTGTTTCCATGTGGGTTTTGCCTGTTTGTGGTGGATTTAAAAGCAACCCCTCCCTAACCCTCCCCTTTTGCGACACCCTCTTGATAAGGGGAGGGCCGGGGAGGGGTTTTCTTTAGTCTAAGAAACCGAACGCCCCTTACCCGCAGCAATCCGCAACCGCAGCGCATTCAATTTAATAAAGCCTTCCGCATCCGCCTGATTATAAGAACCGGCATCATCTTCAAAAGTCGCGATCTTCTCATCAAACAAGCTTTCATCAGACTGACGACCGACAACGCTCACCGAACCTTTATATAATTTCAGGCGTACTTTACCGTTGACGTGTGCTTGTGATGCATCAATCATCTTCTGCATCATTTCACGCTCCGGACTCCACCAGTAACCGTTATAAAGCATTTCAGCATACTTCGGCATCAGGTTGTCTTTCAGGTGAGCCACTTCACGATCCAGCGTGATGGATTCAATCGCACGATGTGCTTTCAGCATGATGGTGCCGCCGGGGGTTTCATAACAGCCGCGTGACTTCATGCCGACATAACGGTTTTCAACGATGTCCAGACGGCCCACGCCATTATCGCCACCCAGTTTGTTCAGGGTTTCCAGCATGGTAGCCGGTGATAAGGCTTCGTCATTCAGCGCAACAGGGTCGCCGTTTTCATAAGTCAGTTCGATATAAGTCGGCTGATCCGGTGCTTCTTCCGGCGACACACTCCAGCGCCACATCTCGTCTTCAGCTTCAGTCCAGGGATCTTCCAATACGCCGCCTTCATAAGAAATGTGCAGCAGGTTGGCATCCATTGAGTAAGGTGATTTGGTTTTTGCCTTCTGGTAATCGATGGCAATACCATGTTCTTCAGCGTATTTCATCAATGATTCACGTGAACTCAAATCCCACTCACGCCACGGTGCAATCACTTGCACACCTGGTTTCAGCGCATAAGCACCCAGCTCAAAACGCACCTGATCATTACCTTTACCGGTTGCACCATGAGAGATGGCATCGGCACCGGTGGCATTAGCGATTTCAATCAGGCGCTTGGCAATCAGCGGACGCGCAATCGACGTACCTAACAGGTATTCGCCTTCATAGATGGTGTTGGCGCGGAACATAGGGAACACATAATCACGGACAAACTCTTCGCGCAAATCTTCAATGTAGATTTCCTTAACGCCCATAGCTTCTGCTTTGGCGCGTGCTGGCTCTACTTCTTCACCCTGACCGATGTCAGCGGTGAAGGTCACGACTTCACATTGGTAGGTGTCTTGTAGCCATTTAACAATAATGGAAGTGTCCAGACCGCCGGAATAGGCGAGTACGACTTTATTGACTGACTGTGTCATGTCGGGTGTTTCCTGTGTTCTAAACTAAAGCGCGCATTATATGCCTGTTGGGGATGTTAATAAATGGGTGAATCGGGCTAATTCAGTGG
>CACVAV010000061.1 GCA_902727945.1 uncultured Thiotrichaceae bacterium
CGTTCTCAAAAGGGTAATGCGGGGAAGACGGCGTCGCCGGTATTGTTACATTCATAGGGTGTTACTCGATTTCATTATCACAATTAACCAACCATTCTGTGAGTGCTTGTGTGTTCTGATTAATAATGCGCCCGGGTGCTTGCATCAGCGCGTAACCATAGCCATTCAGTTGCTGCGGAAAGGGTGGGATCAACAACCTGCCATCCAGTTCTGCCTGCATTAATGTATCTGCCAGTATCAAACCTTGTCCGTCAATGGCTGCCTGCACGCGGACATTGGCATCGCTGATAAGTCTTTGTGGGTTTCCTAAATGAAGCGCCGCGCATGAAAACCACTCCTGCCATAAATCCTGTGTGCGATTTTCAGTTAATAAGGGGAGCTGGTTTAGCTGTGTTGGTAGCATCAGTCCGGTATCCGGTGCGTCTGTACTAATGCCCATGCGTTTCAATAAGGCAGGGCTGCCTACCGGAAATAAAGGCATGGGAATTTCACGCAGGCGGTTAGGGTCTTTTCGATTATTACACCGGCACCAGCTAATGGCTAAGTCAACATCTTTTAGTTTGAAATTGGCTGAATTAACGGAATGCCTGAGATGAATGGCAATATCAGGGTATTGTTCGCTGAACCGTGCAATGCGCGGCGATAACCACCGGGCCGCGACATAGGTGCTAGCCGCGATGGATATAGCCGCTTGTTGGTTATTGTCTTGTAAGCGAAGCAAAGTACTGTCCAGTTTTTTAAATAACTGTTGCGTTGTTTTGAATAATTGCTGGCCAGCTTCTGTCAGATAGACCTGCCGGACTGAACGGTTGAACAACCGGCATTGAATCTGTTCCTCCAATTTGCGGATTTGGTAGCTGATGGCACTTTTTGTCATGCACAATTCATCCGCCGCCAGGCTAAAACTCAGATGCCGGGCGGCGGCTTCAAAAACCTTCAGGCTATCCAGTTGCGGCAAATAATGTTTCATGAGTGGAGTGTGAGACTTGTCAGATGGTCACGCAATGTTTAGGTTGTGCAATACCATTTTTAATATCAATTCTACAGCCGGCGTGGTTATTATCCTTCTGGCATTGCCCTGTTGTTTTTTCGCCGGGGCGGGGAGAGCTTCCTGGCCGGGCATTGCAGCCATACTGGCATTGGTCACTATTAGTACAGATTTTCCCTGCATCTTTTGCGGGGCGCAGGCAACCATACAAACCTAATATGCCACCGCGCACCCATTCGCCACCTTGTTTTTTGCAATTGTCAGCATGACTGGGCTGTGTCGGGACTGATGCTGTTGAGGTGTTACCGGACAGAATTTGAGTTGCGTTGCAGGCAGCGGTGAGCAGGCTTAGCAGAATGATCGTACAGATAAAATAGATGGATTTCATGGGAGAGAGGTTTCCAGTGTTTTAGTTGTAGGCGTGCATGTAAAAGTTACCATGAGTTCATCCTTGCGGATATTAACTTCTCTGGTTAAGGACTTTCAGCATGAAGTTTATAGTTCAGAATAATTAAACCATAGAACAATATTTTGCGTTTGTCACACCATTGGATTTTCCTGATTATGTAAATTTATAATCTGTGGAGAGTGGGTAGTGACTGATTCAATGAAATCTCATGCACGTGTGGTGGTTATCGGTGGTGGTATTGCCGGTTGTTCCACGTTATATCACCTGACCCGCGAAGGCTGGACGGATGTAGTGTTAGTCGAACGGGATGAGTTAACTTCCGGTTCCACCTGGCACGCAGCTGCACAGGTTACACAGTTTGGTGGCAATCAAACCATGATTGGCCTCAAGCGCCATAGTATTAACCTTTATAAAGAACTGGCGGCGGATACGGAATTTCCTTTTTCCTA
>CACVAV010000062.1:0-3616 GCA_902727945.1 uncultured Thiotrichaceae bacterium
CGCCAACCGCAGGCATTGGTGGCTTGGCAATTCGGTGGGGGCGAGCTTAAGTCATTGATAGCTGAGCAGGAGACGATTGCGGGTTGCCGGGGTTATATGGCTGATCTGGCGTATGCAGAGGAAGCAGGTTTATTGGCGGTCACTTCACCGCGTGGTAATCGTGTGACGTTCTGGGATGTGGGCACCCTGGCTTTTGTCTCGGCACTGGAATTGCCGGAGCCAAGTGGGATTGAATATCTGGCGGCGCAAAATGCGTTTGTGGTGTCGGGTGCTAAGGGTGGGGTTTATCAGATAGCAGTGGAGGCGGAGCTTCAACTAACGACGTTGCATCAACTGGAGCATACACAGTGGGATAATCATTTGTTGCTGGGATAGGGTGAGGCAATGATACCTCACCCTGGTGTATCTGTTCTTCTTACTTTGATTTACTGCGATTCTGCGAGCATCCAGTCAACAGCCGCCTTGATTTCATCGTCTGATAAGGCAGGGTTGCCGCCTTTGGCAGGCATGGCACCTTTACCTTTTAATACGCTGTCATACAGAGCGGACATGCCTGTAGCAAGGCGTGGTGCCCATGCGGCTTTATCGCCCGGTTTCGGAGAACCGGCAACACCACTATCATGGCAAGAGAAGCAAATGCTCTGATAAATTTTCTGACCATCGATACTGCTGTGAGCTGCTGCCGCTTTTTCCGCAGGAGCAGCTTTAGCCGCTACCACCGGTTCTGCTTTAGCTACAGGAGCGGCTGGTGCCTCTGCTTGAGCGGGTGTCGCTTCCGGCTCAGCTTCAGTCATTTTTTCAGCAGGAGCAGCTGCTTCAGTTTTTTCTCCGGCATCTGCTGTCAGACCGAGGCCTGCCTGATCGGTCATATACTGTACCGCACTCAGCATTTCTTCATCAGTCAGCGACGGATCACCACCACGGGCGGGCATCTGGTTCAAACCGTTGATTGCCGAAGTGGTTAGCCCTTGCAGACCTTTGGCTATACGATCAGTCCAGGCTGCTTTTTCCAGTTTCGGTGCATTGAGAACGCCGGTAGCGTGGCAGGCAGTACAAACAGCGCCGTACACTTGTTCACCGGTGCGTGCTATCGGTGCAACGGTTTTATCGACAGCAACCACTGAGCCGATGGGCGCAAGGTTGTTTTGAGCCACTTTTTCGATCATGGCAGGGTCATCTGCACCGATCGTTGAGTTCTTCTCAATGGTACTGATCAGGCTGGCCACCAGCACAAACACGGCTGCTACCAGTAAAGCTAGTCCGCCAAATAATAACGGTTTGGCAAATGGATCGTTTGGTGTTGAAGCCACTTTTTTCTCCCGGTAAGCAGAACCCATAAAGAGTTCCGGGTCATCAATGGAAAACAAAAATTCTAAATTCGTGGGGATTATATTGGAAAGTGCTAATATACTCCAACATCGATTGAGCAAACTTGATATTTATCAGTATTTTTTTGAGGGGGCATGTGCTAACTAAAAAAGGCACAGAGATAGCTGGTATCACTGCGCCTTTTGTGTTGTCACAGGCTTACTGTTGTTTCAGGTGATTACTGTGATTGCTGAACCATCCAGTCAACCGCCGCTTTAATTTCATCATCGGACAGGGCCGGGTTACCACCCTTGGCTGGCATAATACCTATCCCATTGATCGAATTGGCGTACATGGATTCAGCACCGGCTGCGATGCGCGGCGCCCATGCAGCTTTATCACCTAACTTAGGCGAATTGGCAATACCAGCATCATGACAGGAAAAGCATAATCCGCGATAGATTTTCTCGCCATCCAGGCCTGCCTTAACTGCAGCAACAGGTGCTGCTTCAGCCGGAGCCACTGTTTCTTGTGCCGGAGTTTCTTCTTCTTTAGCAGCCGGTTCCTGTACTGCTTCCTGAGCCGGAGCTGCCTCTTCAACAGCCGGTTCTTGCGCTACTGCTTCTTCGGTAACCGGAGCCTGCGTTGTTTCAGCCGGAGCTGCTTCTTTGGCTACAGCTTCTTGTGCTGCTTCAGTTGGAGCGGCTTCCTGTGTCGCTGCTTCAGCCGTGCTGACACCGGCAGTCTCCAGCATATAATCGACCGCTGCTTTGACCTGTTCAATGGACAGTGAAGCGTGGCCGCCTTTTGGAGGTTTTACGCCTTTACCATTCAGCGCAGTAGCATACAAGGAATCAACACCCGCGCTCATCAGTTGTTGCCAAACAGCGGTATCACCGATCACAGGTGCATTAGCAATGCCTACATCATGGCAGGTGAAACAGGTATTTTGGTAAACCTGTTTGCCGAGTGAGCCATCAGTAATGTACTTCTGGCTGGCGACCTTATGAGTATCCTGCTCAGGCGCTTGCGGTGCTACTGGTGCCTGTGGGCTTTCCGGTGCTTCCGGAGGCGTTACAGGTTCTGCCTGCGCTACTTCGGGAGCAGCTGCTTGTGCGACGACGGCGGTAGCAACAGCGGCAACCGTAGCAGTCGCTACCGCTGCTTTTGTTGTATCTTCTGTTGCCGCTTGTTGTGCCGGAGCAGTATCCCCTGCCATATCGTAGCCAGCTGTTTTCAGCATATAGCTGACAGCATTAGTCATTTCTTCATCAGTAATAGCTGGATTACCACCACGAGCCGGCATCGCATTTATGCCATTAATGGCCGATAAGGTCAGGCCATCCAGGCCTTTTGCAATCCGGCTATCCCATGCACCTGCTTCCAGCTTTGGTGCTTGAAGCACACCTGCTGCATGACAAGCCAGGCAAGCTGACTGATAGACTGCTTCACCACTACGCGCCGGAGCTACGGGCGCATTTTTATCAACGACCACCAGCGTCTCGATGGGCGCTAAATTCTGCTCTACCGTATTTTCATCAACATTGGCTGTTGCTGTCTCAGTAACTTGTGCAGTTTGCTTATTTGCCTCAGCTAACTTCTCCTCATCTGAGGGAGTGCTGCATGAGTCCAGCATTGCCGCCAGTAGTACGCCACCAATGGCGATACCTGAATATAATTTGTATTTACCGAGTGTATCGTCGTGTGTTGAAGCCACATTATCCTCCGGTTCGAGGCCGCCGTACGGCCAGTAAACTTACGAAAAAATCGTTAATTTTCATTTCTCAGTGGAGTATATGGCATTAACATAAAATCTACCAACGACATTTTTGATAAAAATCACTGAATTTTGATTGATAATTGCCTAGAGGCTTTACTGATAAGCAGCCATTTTTACTTCAATCACATTCACACCCATTTAATGGGGCCTATTAATTATGAGAATGATACCTGCCGTTTTGTTTGTTAGTTTTCTGTCCGTTTGCGGGTTGTCTGCCTGTAGCAATGTAGCCAGCCACCTGCCATCACCCATTAGTTTGCCGGGCGCTATTGTGGGCAGTGTTTTTGAAAATGCGGCTTATGGTGCCCGCCGGAAAAAAGTGAAAACTTATGTTTCAACGCATTGTGTATCTATGATGAAAATTGGGTCGTCTGGTTTGAGTCTGTTATCAAAGCAGGTGCGTATGCAATATGGCTAATATGGTCTGAGTACGCATACAAAAGCTACCTGACATCTTACCAATCAGACCTTTTTTCTGTAACGGGTGTTGTCTGTTAAGAACATCAGCCATGCTGCTTAGTCATGCAT
>CACVAV010000062.1:3716-9492 GCA_902727945.1 uncultured Thiotrichaceae bacterium
GCATAGAAGTCTTCGACTTCTACAGTAATGCACAAACAAATAAGGAGACATAATGAAAAAATACATTTTAAGTAGCCTGCTATTGGTAGCTCTTGCTGCTCCGGCCCATGCCACTGATGCGCCGGAGAAGCCGGTAGAAGCTTTGATTTCAACTCAAAGTGCGCTGTCGGTTGAAGAGACGGCGAATAAACTCGAAGCGATGATGAAAGAAAAGGGTTTAACAGTTTTTGCCAGAATCAACCATGCTGAAAATGCAGCGGGAGTGGACTTGGATCTGCGACCCACCGAGCTGATTATTTTTGGTAACCCGAAAGTCGGCACGCCGTTGATGCAGTGTTCGCAGGCTATTGCCATTGATTTGCCACAAAAGATGTTGGTCTGGCAGGATGAAGAGGGTAAGGCCTGGTTATCCTATAATAATCCGGATGCGCTTCAGGAACGTCACAATGTTGAAGGTTGTGATGAGACGTTTGCTAAAGTTAAGACAGTGTTAGGTGGATTGAGCGCTGCGGTTGCGGTTGAGTGAGTTTGTAGTTGGCTAAAGCCTTATGAGTACGCAAAAAACCGCTATAAAAGCGGTTTTTTGTCAGGGTCAGATCCAGAAAAACTTAAGGAATCGCATCCAGTTCTTCATCATCCTTCTCCGGCGGTATCAATGCCTCTTTAGTAATGCCTAATATCAACAGCAGATTACTAGCGACATAGATCGAGGAATAAGTACCAATCACAATACCTACTGTCAGTGCGATAGCAAAAGCAGCGATGACTTCACTACCCAGAAAATACAGCGCCAGCACCACAATCAGTGTGGTTAACGAGGTAATCAGGGTACGGGATAGTGTCTGATTCAGTGAGATATTCAGCACTTCAGCCGGTGTTTCTTTACGCAAGATACGGAAGTTCTCCCGCTGGCGGTCAAACACTACGATGGTATCGTTGAGTGAGTAACCGATGACGGCGAGTATCGCGGCCAGTACTGTGAGGTCGAACTCAATCTGCGTCAGTGCAAAGAAACCAATCACAATAATGACATCGTGAACCAAAGCGACCACCGCACCAATCGAGAAGCGATATTCAAAGCGCAGTGCGACATAAATCAGAATGCCACCCAGTGCCATTAACATCGCCAGTCCACCTTGCTCACGCAGCTCTTCACCAATTTGCGGGCCGACAAATTCAACCCGGCGCATATCCGCGTTTGGTGTTTCTGTCCGTAATACAGCGAGTACGTTGTTACTGAGTTCAGCTTTGGCTTCTGCGGTGTCGTTGCCTTCACCTTCCTGTGGTGCAAGGCGTATCAGAATTTCCTTTGAACTACCAAAGTGCTGAACAATACCGTCGTAACCATTGTCTGCGAGTAGCTGACGAATAATGTCAGGATTTTTGGATTCAGGGTAACCGATTTCCATCACCGTACCGCCGGTGAAATCAACACCGAGATTCAGGCCACGGGCGAACAATGAACCTATCGAGACCAGAATCAGCACCAGAGAGATTATCAGCGCAATCTTGCGCAATCCCATGAAGTCGATAATTTTATTTTTTAAAAACATGGTAATAATTCCTAGATGCTGAGCTTTTTGATACGACGACCGCCGTAAATCAGGTTGACCAATGCGCGGCTGCCAATAATTGCAGTGAACATGGATGACGCGATACCAATGGCCAGCGTAATGGCAAAGCCTTTAATCGGGCCGGTACCGAAACCAAACAATACAATCGCAGCAATCAGCGTAGTGATGTTTGCATCAGCAATGGTTGAGAAAGCCTGATCATAACCTTGTTTAATCGCCGTCTGAGCGGGAACACCGCGTTTCAGTTCTTCCTTAATCCGCTCAAAGATCAGCACGTTGGCATCAACCGCCATACCAATAGTCAGTACGATACCCGCCATGCCCGGTAGGGTCAGCGTAAATTGCAGCATAGACATCACTGCGAAAATCACCACGACGTTCATCGCCAGCGCCAGATTGGCTACAATGCCAAATACACGGTAATAAGCCAGCATGAAGACCAGTACTAAGCTGAAGCCGATCAGGATAGACAGAAAACCACTGTCGATATTTTCCTGTCCCAGATTCGGGCCGACGGTGCGTTCTTCAACGATGTAAACCGGCGCGGCCAGTGCACCGGCACGTAATAGTAAGGCCAGTTCACGGGCTTCGTCCGGTGAATCAAGGCCGGTGATCTGGAAGCTACGGCTCAATTGATCCTGGATCGTGGCGACATTGATGACTTCTTCCGTTTTTACCGGCTTGTATTTCTTCTCGCCGTTAACTTCAAACTCTTCAAACTGCGTCTCAATAAACACGGTAGCCATTGGCTTCTGAATATTCGCGCCGGTTACCTTGGAGAAACGGGCAGCGCCTTTACCGTCCAGATTGATGCTTACATTCGGGCGGTTACTCTGTGAATCAAAACCGGAGCGGGCATCAGTAATGTACTCACCGGTTAACATCACTTTGCGTTGCAACAAAATGGGTGCGCCATTGCGTTCGTAATAGAGCTTAGTGCCTAAGGGGGCACGCCCACTTTGTGCTGCACTTTGCGGGTCATTACCACCCTCATCCAATAAGCGGAATTCCAATGTTGCGGTCGCACCCAGCAGTTTCTTCGCTGTTGCGGTGTCCTGTACCCCCGGCAGTTGCACAACGATACGATCCAGACCTTGTTGCTGGATAATAGGTTCGGCAACACCTAGCTCATTTACCCGCTTACGCAGCGTAGTGATGTTCTGTTTCAGGGCAAATTTTTCAATCGCTCTTAAATTATCCGGTGAAATATTAGCAATCAGATTGGAAGTAGTTTCGCCATCCTTATCACCCATCAGGATTTCGGTGCGGTATTGACCCGCCAGCACCTTGCGGCCTTCAGCCCGTTGTTCCGGTGTTTTAAATTTAGCAATCAGGGTGTCGCCTTCACGGGATACGCCGAGATAATCGATTTTATCTTCACGCAGGAAGTCACGGAACTCGTCCTGATAACGATCCAGTGCTTTGTCTTTGGCAGTGACCATATCGACTTCCATCAGGAAGTGTACACCACCACGTAAGTCCAACCCTAAGTACATCGGTTTGGCATTTAATGCCTGTAGCCAGCCTGGCGTGGCCGGAGCAAGGTTCAGCGCTGTGAGGTATTGGCGGCCCAGTGAGTCTTTGATAATGTCCTGAGCTTCCAGCTGTACTTCAGTATTATCAAAGCGCAGTAGTACCTGATTTTGTACTTCATTCAGCTCCGACTTTTTGGGTGTAATACCCTTTTCTTCCAGCGACTTTTCTATCGACTCAATTAAAGTCCGGCTGACTGGTTCAGCCCCTCTTACTGCACTAATCTGTATCGAAGGATCAGAAGGATAGAGGTTGGGCAGTGCATAGACCAGACCAACCAGTAGCACAGCCACTACCAGCACGTATTTCCAGAGTGGATAACGATTCATTATTATATTCCGTAAAGATAAAAACCCGCCTGTTTAACAGGCATACTGCGCAGAATAACTCCTGTCAGTTTTACTTAGCCTTTATAAACAGAGCGGGTGTATTGCCGGGTAAAAGGGTTACGCGCCTTTCATGGTGCCTTTGGGCATAACAGTGGCGACTGCTTGTGTCTGTACTTTTACTTTGGTGTTTTCAGCGACTTCAACTTCAACGAAGTTATCACCGATACTGCTGATTTTTCCTAACAGACCGCCACCTGTGACAATTTCATCACCCTTACTCAGTGCTGCCAGCATGTTTTTATGTTCTTTAGCGCGTTTTTGCTGCGGGCGAATGATCATGAAATACATAATGGCGAAAAACACACCCATCATCAGGATCAATTCAAAACCGCCACCTGCCGGGCCTGCGGCTCCTTCAGCGTATGCATCAGAAATGAAAAAGCTCATTGGTAACTCCTTAAAAATAAATAAAATCAACAGTGAATGAGGAAATCGGGCGGTATTATGCCAGTTCCCATGAAAAACTGATAACCTGATTCAGGGTCTTTTTGTCCTGAGCACACAATAAAACCCGATCCAGCCCTATCGCAACACCGGAAGCGCGCGGCATTCCCTGCTGCATGGCCTGAATAAAACGCTGATCAGTAGTCACAGGTTTCAACCCGGTTTTAGTCCGTAGTTGTGCATCCTGTTCCAGCTTTCCGGCATTGGCCTCACCATCAATCAGTTCCTGATAGCCATTGCCCAGTTCCATCGCGCCGAGATAAATTTCAAAGCGTTCTGCGACCTGATGCCCCTGATGCTCTGTGACACAAGCCAGTGCAGATTGTGCTGCCGGATAATGATAGACAAAGGTCAGGCGGTCTGTCGCGAAACCCGCCTCGATGACATGGGTAAATAGTAGATCCAGCCATTCCTGACGATTGAAACTGCCGCTAATGTTTAAACCCTGACCTGAGGCGCAGTTTTTTAGCTGCTCCTCTGAAGCAATGTGTGGGTTGATACCCAGTCTTTCAAGGAAGCAGTGCTGATAAGTCAGAAATTGTGCCGGTTTATCCAGACGCGGGAGCAGGGTATGCAACAGTAAAGCGACTTCCTGCATCAGACGCTGATAGCTGAACCCGATGCGGTAATATTCCAGTAACGTAAATTCAGGATTGTGCCGTGAGCCGGATTCATCCTGCCGCCAGACCTTACACACCTGATAAATATCACCACTACCCGCGACCAGCAAACGCTTCATCGGGTATTCCGGTGAGGTATGTAAATAGCGCAGGCCCGTAGGGGTTTCCACACTGAAACTATCGATGTAAGGATCAGTGTTTCCGCCTTGTGACAGGGCTGGTGTTTCTACTTCCAGCACGCCGCGCTCGCTGAAGAAAGCACGTACCTGCTGATTTAATTTAGCACGCGCTTTTAGTGCGGCCACCGTGCAGCCGGATGATTGTCCGGCGCTGGCATTATCATCCGCCCCGGGCTGCCAATCTGACATGGTTGCTTCCGTCCGGTTTAAGCTTTTACGCGGGAAACGTAATCACCTGTGCGGGTGTCGATGCGTAAGACTTCATTTTCTTCCATATATAAGGGCACCTTGATCACCGTGCCGGTTTCCAGTGTGGCCGGTTTAGTGCCGCCGCTGGCGGTATCGCCTTTCACGCCCGGATCAGTTTCAGTGACCTGAAGCTCGACAAAATTAGGGGGTGTCACGGTTAATGGCGAGTCATCCCACAAGGTAACCACACAAACTTCATTGCCTTTCAGCCATTTTATCGCATCAGCCATGGCCGATTCGGGTGCCGCAAACTGTTCATAAGAACCGTCAGTTAACATGAAATGCCAGAACTCACCATCGCTATACAGATACTCCATATCACGATCCATGACATCCGCTGCTTCAACCGTTTCGCCGGATTTGAAGGTTCTTTCTATCGTGCGTCCTGTTTTCAGATTACGTATTTTGGCACGGCTGAATGCCTGGCCTTTACCTGGCTTTACAAACTCATTTTCCACGATGGTATAAGGATCGCCATCAATCATTAATTTCAATCCGCCGCGAAATTCGCTGGTGCTGTATGTGGCCATTGCTGGTCTATCTCCAATCACATAGTTAAAACAGGGGCTATCATACCGGAATTCTCTTAACCACCATGAAAAAATCCCCTCAAGCATGGAAGCCTCTGGACTTTCACGGTAACAGCTATGAAAAAAATGCGTTCAGTGCTGATATGCCGGTACAGTCAAGCCTCTTTTTGGGGCATAATTGCATCAAAGGACTGATACTTACAAGGGCAGAGCTAAATGTTTAATAAAACTATATTGACGGCGATGATGATCTCATTG
>CACVAV010000063.1 GCA_902727945.1 uncultured Thiotrichaceae bacterium
TGAAGTGGTTGTTCCTTTTGCACCAGATACGCTAATGCAGCGGCTACGTCTTCTAATTCCAGTTCGTTCTCAGTTTGATACTGTTGAATCAGGTCACGGAAAAAGCTGAGTTTTTCGGCATGACGGACTTCATCCAACTGCTTTTTGAACTGATCAATGCGGTGTCCGACAATTTCACTGCGGGTCGGTAATTGCATCGGCTCGATTTTCTGGCGGGTGGCGCGTTCAATCGAATACAACATGCGTTTTTCACGCGGTGCCACAAACAGAATAGCCTCACCACTACGTCCGGCGCGCCCGGTACGGCCAATACGGTGGACATAAGATTCAGTGTCATGCGGAATATCGTAGTTGAAGACGTGGCTGATGCGTGGCACATCCAGCCCACGTGCCGCCACATCCGTTGCCACAATAATATCCAGCTTGCCCTGTTTCATGCGTTCAACGGTGCGTTCACGTTGCTGTTGATTCAGATCACCATTCAGTGGTGCACTGGAGAAACCACGGGCTTCCAGTTTTTCAGCCAGCTCTTCGGTGACGACTTTTGTGCGCACGAAAATAATCATCGCATCAAAATCAGTCACTTCCAGAATACGTGTCAGTGCATCCAGTTTGTGCACGCCACGTACCATCCAGTAACGTTGTTTAATCGTTTCTACGGTACTGGTCTTGGTGACGATTTTTATTTCGACCGGATCTTTCAGGTGGCGTAAGGCAATGCGGCGAATCGCGCTGGGCATAGTCGCTGAGAATAAAGCAACCTGACGTGTTGAAGGCGTATGACTAAGAATTTCATCAACGTCATCAATAAAACCCATACGTAACATTTCATCGGCTTCATCGAGTACAACAGCCTTTAGCCCGGACAGATCAAGACTTTTGCGTCCCAGATGATCCAGTATACGACCCGGTGTGCCGACGACGACATGTACACCACGATCCAGCTGGCGTAATTGTTGGCCCATACTCTGACCACCATAGATAGGCAGGATATGGAAGCCTTTCAGATGGCGGGCGTAGGTTTGCATCGCCTCAGCTACCTGTATCGCCAGTTCACGTGTCGGAGCCAGTACCAGTATTTGCGGGTGGCGCTTAGACAGGTCAACTTTGCCTAATAATGGCAGTGCAAAGGCAGCTGTTTTTCCGGTGCCGGTTTGTGCCTGGCCTATCAGGTCGTGACCTTCCAATAAGGGCGGAATACTCTTCGCCTGAATGGGGGAGGGTGTTTCATAGCCAACTTCACGGATCACCTGTAAAATAGGGTCAGCCAGTGCTAAGTCGCTAAAACGAATGTCGGTAGTGTTGCTATCAGGGTTTGAGGATTCAGTCATGGTCACATCGGTATACAAAGAGCCGTGGGGCAAAAACAGCCACTATACGGGAAATTAGAGGGTGGCACACCATACGTTGTTTGATCATCCGGTAGCAAGCACTAATTTTAACCTTTCTATCAAACAAAAAAAGCGACTTCAATCGAGCCGCTTTTTTAGTAGAGCTGTGTTTGTTATGAGCTAAAAATCACTCAATAACAGTGGCTTTATCAATAGTAACTGGCTCCGCCGGTACGTCCTGATGGCCGCCACGGTTGCCGGTTTTAACGCCAACAATCGCATCAACAACATCCATACCCTCGGTTACCTTGCCGAATACTGCATAACCCCAGCCTTGCTGAGTCTCACTTTTGAAGTTCAGGAAGGTATTGTCAGCCACATTAACGAAGAACTGAGAGCTGGCAGAATGTGGATCAGGCGTACGTGCCATGGCCAGTGTGCCACGCTCATTTTTCAGGCCGTTGTTAGCTTCGTTCTGAAT
>CACVAV010000064.1 GCA_902727945.1 uncultured Thiotrichaceae bacterium
GCAGTTTGGTAATAGCTGTTAAACAGAAAGTTGAATTGTGGGTGATAGGCTTCATAGCCCGGCTGATATTTTTGCAGAATCATCGTTTCAAAGAACCAGGTAACGTGGGCTAAGTGCCAGCGTGGCGGGCTGGCAAACTCGACGGCCTGAGGAATATAATCTTCGATGCATAGCGGTGCACAAAGCTGCTCGGTGTGTTGGCGTACCGCCTGAAACTGTGCTGATAAAGGGTTCGTCATCGTTGTCGTTGTCTCAATCAATAGCGCTTTAATCGGTAGGATTTTTTTAGCTATGTAAAAAGTTTGTGGCGGAATATTTTATCAGCTCAGTACCCGCTGGCCCTAGTATCCTTAGCGTTTTTAGCTACATTCCAACTGAGTTGTTTTCAGGGTAGTTATCAGACGAGTGAAGAGTACGGCACCGAACAGTGCTATGCTTGGGTAGTCAAATTAGTAAGCCACTACCCCCTGGTAAAAAATGATAAAATCTAAATTTCTCAAGTTTCAGGCTATTCCGAACCTGTCTTTTGGTATTGCGATCACTATTTTCTTATCGATCGTGTTGCTGATTGGTGTAGCTGTCTTTGCCATTGTGACCTTTTCGGCGATTCCGCAGACCCCTGATACCAGCCCTATTGTTGCTGAGGAAAGCTTTGAACATTACGTGTGGTTGGTTAACCGTGGTTTGCAGTTTCTTACCACGGTGACTGGCATCCTGATTGCTGCTTTATTGCTAACCATTATTTTGCTGGGTATCCAGATGTTCCTATGGAGCAAAGACCGTAAGAAGTTAGCGGAATGGCAGAATAGTGGTTTGGTGGTTGAGCGCCTGGAGTTTCTTTCGGGTCATCGCCTGAAAATTAACGGCTTAGAGATTGGGCTGAACCGTGCTCAGTACAGCACGTTCAAAGAGCTGATCAATAAGCGCATGCAAGGCGAGACCCTCCATCCCAGTGAATTGCCGGGAGATAACGGCACGCAGATGATTAAGCGGTTACGTGAAGAAATGGGTGGACGTTTGGTTGAACAGAGTCTGATTAAGAGTCGTCGGGGTAAGGGTTACTGGGCTGAGATTGAGCCGGATAATATAAGAATTCGTAGTGAAGATGATTGAGCCTGATTTTTGGCAGTGATTTTCCGGAGCAGGATACTCCGGAAAATACGGATTAGGTGTAATTCCCGTCATTAACAGAATCAATAAGTTTTTATAATTTTTTGGTATCTGATCTGCCAGCCCGCTTGCTTTAGTGAACTCAGGGCATCATTAGCACATAATTTTCTGGTGGCGCCTTCGCCGGACACTACGCCTGTTTTAAATGCTGGTTTTTCGACATTGCCATACCATGTGCCTTCTGTTGCGGTTCTTTTTGCTCTGAACTCGACATCACATTCCATTGCATAAGCGGCGGAGCTAAAAAGCATTAGCAGGGTTACCAGCAGGCCGCACATTTTTATTTTCATGATCATATCTCCATAAGTCATTCCGGTAATTCTACCAAGCCATAAACAGCTTAGCATTCAGATGCTTACAAATGCTCCCGATTATTACGTGACAATGCTTTGTTATTAAGTAACAAGCCATATTTTCAGGCTAATTGATGTGCTTAATCAGCACCTTTGGGTGGGAGATAATTCAAGCAGAAATTATTAATCAGTATAATTTATGCTATATTTACTAGAATTATTTGTTGCATGATAGCAAGTATTATCTTTAATTTATCATTAAGTAATAGGCTCGTTGTTATGGCATAACAAGCGGGTTTTCTCCCATAGTGATCCCATCAGCAACATTGTGTTGATATACGAAATAACCACATACGGAGAGTATTACCATGTTAAAACAGACATTAGTAGTAGGCATCATGAGCCTGAGTTTCATTATCAGTGCACCAGCAATGGCGCGTGGTAACCACGATTCTCAAAGAATCAGCCCCACCAATCATCATGCTAATCATCACCAGCCACGCCATGCACGCCATTGTGTGCCAGGCCACCGTATTAACAACCGTCAGGATAGACAGCGCAGCAGAATTCGTCAGGGCGTACGCAGTGGTCAATTAGTTCACTGGGAAAGAGAGCAGCTGAAGCAGCAACAGCGTCGAATCAAAAATAAAGAAAACCGGATGCGCAGGGATGGTTGTTTAACCCGTGACGAGTCACGTCGTTTAATGAATCGTTTGGATCGTGCTGGCCAAAAGATTCGCGCATTGAAGTCTAACAATATTCGCCGTCATCATGGTCACCGGAATAATCACTAATTAAGTTAGGTAGGAAACTAAACAAGGATGTTATCACCGGCTATTCATTATTGAATAGCCGGTTTATTGTGCGGGCTGTTGTTTTTTTAACTGAAGGCTGATGTCATTCTGGTAAACCCCGCTATGATCTTTCTGAAGATATTTTTTATATCTTCCAGTATCAGATACATACTTGGAATCAAAAACAGCGTCAGGAAGGTCGCGAACAAAATCCCGAAGCCCAGTGATACCGCCATTGGAATCAGGAATTGTGCCTGAGTGCTTTTTTCCAGAATCAAAGGCGTCAGTCCGGCGAAGGTAGTCAGCGAGGTTAATAGAATCGGACGGAACCTTGCCCCACCTGCATACCGGATCGCTTCAATCAGTTTCATACCTTCCTGAAGGCGCTTATTGGTGTAATCCACCAGCACCAGCGAGTCATTCACCACCACACCGATCAATGCCAATAATCCCATAATACTACTGATACTCAGATCAAGGCCCATGATCATGTGGCCACCCAATGCACCGATAATACTGAACGGAATAACGATCATTACCATTAGTGGCTGGGTGTAAGATTGTAAGGGAATGGCCAATAGCACATAAATCATCAATAGGGCGATGCCGAAACCCAGTTGCAGGCTTTGGCCGAACTCGCGTTGTTCACGTTGTTCACCTTCCGGGTCAAAACGCACGCCAGGGTAATCCTTGAGCAGTGTGGTGAGCCATTCATTCATCTCAGCATTGATCGCTGTCGCATCGGCCTTGTCTTTATCCAGATCCGCCGTCACGTTGAGAATGCGTTTACGGTCAACCCGGGATATTTTCGAGGTACCTTGGCCAATATCAACATCAGCCACCTCCGACAGCGGAATGCCAGCACCGCCTGGTGTGCGTATATTCAGGTTTTGCAGGTCGGATAATGAGTAGCGTTCTTCCTGTGGATAGCGCACCATCACTTTGACTTCAGACTGATCGCGCTGAATACGTTGTGCCTGCGCACCAAAAATGGCATTACGTACTTGTGTTCCCAGTTTCTGAATATCCAGTCCAAGTTGTTCCGCATCCGGCCTGACGCGGAGTTGTACTTCTGTTTTGCCGTCTTCAAAGCTGTTTTTTATATCAAACAAACCATCAAATTCACCCAGCCGGGCTTTGACTTTATTACCCACCTCATTCAGTACATCAAAATTACTACCGGTGAGCTGGACATTGATCGGTTCGCCACCCCGGCCAATTTCTGCACGGAAGCTTAATTCTTTCACGCCGGGTATCTCACCAATTAATGTCTGCCATTCGCGTACCAGCTGCCGGGTGCGAATATCAGCCTGGCGTATTTCGGGTGGAATCAGCTCAAATGACACATTACCAATGTGTGACTGTCCGCTGCTATTACCGCGTGGGCTACTGCTTGTGCTGCCGACGGTGACCAGAATATGCTGAATAACTGAGCTGTCATCCGGTTCACGGTATTTGTCCTGCAGCTGCTCGGCCAGACTGGTCATACGGCTGATGTGCCGCGCGGTGACTTCGATCGGTGTACCTTCCGGCATCTGCAAGCTGGCGGAGACATACTCGCTTTCAATGCGCGGGAAGAATACGTATTTATAGCGGCCACTGGTCACCATAACGATGCTGATTACCAGCAATACGACGAACACTGACAGGGTGACGTAGCGCCAGTGCAATACTACTTCCAGAATCGGTCGGTGGACGTGCTCAACGTACTTCTCCAGACCGTTGGAAATCGATTGTTGAATAATGCCGAATAAGCCCATACTTTTACGCTCACGTTTTTTCATATGACGTAAATGCGCAGGCAGAATCAGCTTGGATTCAATCAATGAGAACAATAAGACGGGTATGACGACCAAGGGGATTTGCATGAAAATCGGTGCTCTGCGTCCCTCCAGCAATAATAGCGGCATAAAAGCAGCCACAGTGGTCAGGACGCCAAAGGTGACAGGCACCGAAATTTCCTGAGTACCTTCGATAGCCGCCCGCACCGGATCATTATGTCGGCGCATGTGGGTGTAGACATTTTCTCCGGTGACAATAGCGTCATCCACCACAATCCCCAGCACCAGAATGAAGGCAAACATACTGATAATATTCATGGTGACACCTAAATACGGCATCATGATGAAAGCGCCCATGAAACTGATCGGAATACCCAGGCTGACCCAGAAGGCCAGGCTGGGGCGCAGAAACAGAGCCAGTAACAGTAACACCAGTCCCATGCCTTGAGTCGCGCTATTCACCAGTGTGTTCAGACGGGCTTTGACGACTTTTGAGCCATCACGCCAATAACTCAGTTCAATGCCTGCGGGGAGTGTTTCGGTGCGTTCCGCCAGGTAATCTTTAACTGTGGTGGCGAGGGTGATTGCATTCTGTTCACCGACGCGGTAGACATTAATAAAAGCGGCAGGGCGGCCATCAAAACGGCTGTAGAGCGGATCTTCGCTGAAGCCATCGACGATTTGTGCTATATCACCCAGTCGGAGCCGGGCGCCATTGGTACTGCTAAGGATGCTGATATTAGCAAATTGATCTTTGCGGTAGGCTTGTCCCAGCGCACGTACCAGAATTTCACCGCCTGCTGTTTTAATGCTGCCACCGGGAATATCACGCGAGGAAGCGCGAATCGCCGCTGCCACAGAATCCAGTGATAAGCCGTATTGTTCCAGTACCGAATTGGGGATAATAATATTAATTTCCCAGGGGCGGATACCACCCATACCGACCTGAGTAATGTCCGGTAAATTGCGGATTTCATCACGAATCATTTCTGTCGTATTACGCAGTTGTACTTCATCGTTACCTTCTACGGCCACAACCACGGTAATCACGTCACGCAAGCGGGTTTGTTGTTCAACTACCGGTCGTTCGCTGTCCTCCGGTAAACCACTGACGGCATCAATCCGGCCCTTTATTTCATTGAGTACCTTAGTAACATCATAGCCATCACGGATTTCTGCACGAATTTGCGCTGAGCCTTCAGCCGCATCGGCATAGATTTTATCTATCCCCGTCAGGTCGCTAATAGCATCTTCAATACGTAATACGATGCCTTGTTCGACTTCGGTCGGTGTTGCACCCGGATAAGACACCAGCACGTTGACTACATCACGGTCAAAGGAGGGGAATACTTCCAATGGAATTTTTTTCCACAAGGAATGCAGACCAAACAGCACAATGGCTATCATCATGATGTTGGCGGCCACCGGATTTCTTACAAACCATGCAATAGCACTGTGCATTGTTATTCCTCCTTATTTATATTGACAGTGTCTGATTCTGCCGGTTTGTCGGGTCTGCTCCGGGGGTTACTGGCAGAATCTGCGGGCAGCTGCTCTCCCTGTTCGGATGGCTCGACGTCCCGAAGGCTGGGTTGATCACCTTGGTTTTCACCCTGTGCCCGCCTGCCTTGCTGTCCTTCTGGTTGCTGAGTATTATCAGGTTTACCTTCACCATCAGGCTTCTGACCACCACGCGGCGGCCCGCCCCGTTTTTTCTTTTGACCGGGCAGGGCAACTTTCATTCCCTCGGTAGCCTGGCCCATTGCAGTTGTAATCAGTGGCGCACTCGACAGGTCATCCAAACTGGTCAACACAATGGCTTCTTCAGTTGTCCACAGCACCTCAATCGGTGCGATGTGTACCTGATTATCACGCATCTGAAGGACATCCTTATTCTGTCTTACTGCAACAGGTGGCACTACAAACACATTCTTAAAGGTGCGCGCTTCCAGTGTTGTATTCAGATACTGACCAATTTTCAGCACGCTGGTGCGGCCTTCACTGCGTTCAAACGGTTTGTCTATTCTGGCGACCACTGTAATCTGGCGGCTCTGTTCATTAAGTGAAGCACGGGTGCCGGTGACATAACCCTCCCAGCTTTGCTCTTTACCGGCAAAAGGCACATTGAAGGTCGCTTTAGGGTAGTTGGCGGGGCTAGTGTCTGCGCCCGCAAAGGTATCAGGCATGTCCAGTAAGGCAAATTGCGACAGGGGAAGCGGAATTTCCACTTCGACATAATCCGTGGAATAAACCACGCCAAGCACGGCATTCGGAGAAACATACTGGCTAATATCAACCCGTTGCTCCAGTACCCGTCCGGCGTAGGGTGCATAGATCTTAGTGCGTTCCAGATTACGTTGTTGTTGCAGTAGCTGGGTACGGGTCAGGTCATTATTGGCTTTCAGCGAATTGCGGCGGCTATCAAAAGTCGCCATTTGTCCTTGCAGACCAGCGACGGTTTGTTTTTGTTGGTTAACGGCCTGTTGTTGTTGCAGAACCTGCTGCTGTTGGCCCAGTATATTCTCATCCTGCTGAACGACTGACTGGTCCTGTTGAGTCAGTTGTTGTTCCTGCTGAACAATACTTTGTTGCTGCTGCACCAGTGATTGTTCTAATTGCAGGATCTGTTGCTGCTTTTGAGATACCGCCTGCTGTTGTTGTACAGACAGTTGTTCCTGACTATCGACCTGGCTAACCGGGATCAGCCGCCGCTGGCCTAACTGGCGGATACGCGCTGTTTCTTTATTGACTAAAGCCTGATTGCGTTGTGCCAGTTGCAGCTCGTTTCTGGCCAATTGCAGGTTTTTCTGGGTCAGGTTGGAAGTCTGCCGGGCCAGTTGAATATTGCGTTTGATCAGGTTGGTGTTTTTACTGATCGGGGCGGCTTTACGTTGCACATTATTGGTGTTTTTCCGCGTTAACCATAAATTCTTTTCTGCCGTTTGCAGGTTTTCATTGGCTAGTTTTAAGCTCACCAGGGTATTGCGTTCTTCCTGATTTAGCTGGGCAAGTGCTGCTTCATTGGCCGCAATATTACTCTGAGCAATGCGAATGGCGTCCATGTAATTAGTGCTGTCGAGTTTCAATAATAACTCACCCTTCTCAAGGTAAGCACCAGGCCGGAAATTAGGTGATATTTCTACAATCCGTCCAGCTACTTCACTGACCAGGCTACTTTGGGTGCGGGCCTTTACGATGCCGGAAGCATCCAGAGTAACGGTATAGTCCTGCGCTTTCACATCCTGTACTTCAACTACCGGTGTGCGGTCAGCCGGTGGTCGTTTCTGTGGCTCAGGGCCTGTCGCCATCAAGTGTTTAGCAAGCAGGTATCCCCCAAAGATAATAGCCAGCGGGATTATTGTTTTTAATAAAAAGATGAAAGCTCGTAGCATGAAATCATTCCGTTAGTAGTGCTTTGTTATGAGGAGCTGGATGTCCGTCTGGTTCCGACGCCGGTTGTATCATAATAGTTTACTCAGACAATGTGCAAAGAACGTGAATATTAGCTGCCACTACAGGGCGACTGCTAAATATTCAGGGGTGTCAACACTGACGCGGAGTAACGGAGTCATATCGCTGGTGTCCGAGGTATAACGGTTAACGACGGGTACATCATAATGACCGTTGATACAGAAATCTGAGAAATAATTCAGCGCATGGCTTACGATGTTCAGAGTAGTGTTAGCGGTATTTTTGGGCGGGGCGGCTTCTGAATATCTAAGTTAACTGATCCGCACCATAACTGAACAAAAGGTGAACTATTTGAGCGATAAGCTACTACAATAACCACTAACTTAAACAATAGAAATAATTATAGGACGTGATGTTTGTAGTCTGTTTACTGTGATCATCAAAATAATTTTGGTTTAGAGAACTATTTATGCTGTCAGAAACAGGTGGAAATCATTCCTCCGGATCAATGGAGAAACGTCAACCCATCCATCTTGCCCTGCTGGGTTTTACCGATGCTACTGAGCAGGAACGTATCAGTGCTTTGTTCGCTTATTCTCATCGTTGGCAGCAGCCCTGGAAAATTGTTGACAATGCCGGAGAAGCTACTTTTTTATTAATAGCCACTGACAACATGCAGGCGGCAGATTACCCTGACACGATTAGTAGTCAATACATGATTGCTTATGCCGGCACACCGTGCAGTAGGGCTGATTGGCATTTACGCCGTTACTCTGCCATGCAGGAACCTTCGCCGCTGGAGTTTACGATACTCTTTCAGAAAATCACCCAGGTTTATAATACGCTTCCCGCACCGACGCATCACCTTACGGCCAAAGAGGCATCACCGGAAGACGTGGCGGGAACACAGAAAACGTCACCACCCGTGATTACTGATAATGCCCATACTACACGTCCAAGATTTGACTGGCGCGAACGTTTAAAAATCTTAATCGTCGGGAGTGTTGGTTCGGGTAAAACTACGGCCATCGATACACTAAGCCAAACAGAAACTATCGCCACAGAAGCTAAACCCAGCGATCATACTCAGTTATCTAAACCCTCGACAACGGTCGCAATGGATTTTGGCACACTGAGCCTGGACAGTGAGACCCAGTTACGCATTTATGGCGCACCAGGTCAGCGGCGCTTTGATTTTATGACTGATATTTTGCTGAAAAACTCACTGGGGCTGATTATTCTGGTTAGTAATGAACTCAGTGATGCTTTCACTGAACTGGATTACTACCTGGATGCTAACGCCGTCTTTTTACAAAACAATCCGGCGGTCATCGGCGTAACTCATAATGATTTAAGCCCGAGTCCCTCGCTACATGAGTACAACAGTTTTATGCAGTCACGTGGTCATCACTGGCCGGTATTAAAAGTAGATGCACGGAAACATGACGATATGACAATGCTCGTGGAGCGCCTGCTGGCACTCATCACTCACCCTGTTGCATAAACAGCATAATTTTTTACTTAACCTATCCCTCAGTAATAACTGAAAAGGAGTATTTTTTGGCAACTTTAGACACTTTAAGAAAACTGGATGGTTTTCTCGCAGCTGCACTGGTTGATTCCAGTAGCGGTATGATGCTGGAATCAACCAGCTCCGGTGATTTTCCGATTGAAATTGCTGCTGCAGCTAATACAGAAGTGGTACGCGCTAAATTGAAAGCGATGGATGCCATTGGTATGGCAGATGAGCGTATTGAAGATATATTGATCAGCCTGCAAACACAGTACCACCTGATTCGTCCTTTGGAGTCTAACCGGGAGATATTCCTTTATGTTTCACTGGAGCGGGATCGTGCTAATCTGGCGCTGGCACGCCTGACCCTGAAAAGATTAGAAGCTAGCATCAAAAGAATCTGA
>CACVAV010000065.1 GCA_902727945.1 uncultured Thiotrichaceae bacterium
AGCGTCTTGGCACCATCATTGGCATTCAGAATGTTATTTGACCAAAGCCGGTCATGCGGAATAGTGACCACATCATCAGCGGGCGTGACTATTTCCAGGCTGCGCATGCCTACCGAGCGTACTTCGCCGTAATCGCCGTCGATTTTCACCCAGTCGCCGGGCCGGTAAGGTTTTTCGAAAATGGCCACCACCCCGGCAATAATTGAGCTGACATAGTCTTTAAAGGCAAAACCAATCGCAACACTGGCACCCCCGGCAATGACCAGGAAATTATGGAAGGTAATGTTGAATATTAACGGGATAATCCAGAGTGCTGCACCGCTCAATACACACAAACGAATGATCGGTACTGCACCTAATAAATAGAGTCTGAGCTGGCTTGGCCCGCGTGCTGCTAAATAAGGTAATATTTTGCGAAGGACATAAATGAGTAGCCATGATGAGGCGACAATGGCTGCAATTTCAAGAAAACTAATATCCTGAAAGTCATTCAGTAGCTTACTGGCTTTTAGCTGTCCTGTTTCGGCCATTGATTGTGCCATGGTTATATTACTCCTAACGGGAAACCAGAGGCTGCCAAACCCTCTCTGATAGCAGGGTAAGCCTGCGGTTTACAGCTCAAAACGCCTTGTTTTTGGGTGATAATTCCGGCCCGTTTTAATAAAGGTACAGCGTTCAAGGGTCTTATATCAGGTAATACCTGAACCAGATGTTCAGCGGTAATTTGATTGTGGATCAGGATGGCATGCAGCACCAGCAATGCGAGACCTTTGTCAGAAGTAGGCAGCGAAAACTCCTGCAATGCAGCCACCCATAGTGTTTGCTGATGAACATCATCTATGGATGCCGTTTCGTTTTCCCCGTTGTCAGTTTGCTCAGCATCATCAACATCGTCCACTTCAGTATCATCATTCTGGGTCAGCAGGCTATTACGCCATAAATGCCACGCTACCCAGGGAATACCTGAACTGGTTGCTGCCAGTATTTTGAAATAGTGCCTATCCTCTTCCTTGTCTTCAGCAAAAACATCTTGTGCAGAGTGCTGGTGACAGAGTTTTATGTGCTGCATTTCAGAAGTTGAATGAAGCGCGTGAAACCAATCTCTTAACTGGTCACTACTGAAAGCTTGAAAGGTCATCGGGTCGGGTAGAAAAGAGGCTGCACTAATAGCCTTTCTCAGAAATTCCCAGGCATAAATATTGCAGCCAATCACTATTTTTCGCTCTGAGTTCTCGATGGCGGGCAGCAGTTCCTTGATGAGATTTAAACCATAGTAAGTGCGTATCATCCATGCTTCGAGACGTGGAATAACCAGTGGTGTACCAAACTGTATTTCAGGCAAGGTCGCTTTACCTGAGAGAATGGCCTGATGTGAGGGAGGTGCCAGGCACTCAAGCCTGTTGGCTTCTGCCCACGATTTCATCACATCGTTTTCATCACACGGGGGTAATACAATCACTTTGATCGTGTTGTTCGATTCGGTGTTTTGTAACCAGCCCGATAGCTTTTCGTCCATGACCTGAGGTAAGGGGCCAAAAGCGGGGGCGGGCACGATAATATCCAGATCTGCGTCCGGTGTTCTGTGCAGCCGGTCGCTGGAAATTGCATCCTCATCCTTCTCTTTATCTCTTTGAAGCAACATCAGTGCTTTAGATAGAAATATCTGAAAAGCCCGTTGTGTCGGCATGCCGGGTGATTTGAAATCACGCAGTTTTATGTACTGGGGCAGATAGGCGTCATCACTCATGTAAAGGTTTACTCAGGTTCACCGGTAATGGTTTGATAAAAA
>CACVAV010000066.1 GCA_902727945.1 uncultured Thiotrichaceae bacterium
TACCTTTAAATACCCAGTTTTTACCTTCCGCTTCAGACAAAGCATCATAATCAAGAATCGTTTCCCACTGCGGCTCATCAGTGAGATAACTCTCCAGCGTTGTGGTGCGCCAGATACCCCGGACGTGAGTTTCATCCTGCCAGAAATTATGCACTTTGCCGTCGCGACAACGGGCATAAGGGATCTTTTCTTTCGCATTGACGATGGCTAAAGCTTGCGCTTCCATATCACTGAAGCGCGGGTCTGCTTTCAGACGCTCAACAGACGATTTGTTCCAGCCCCGCACCTTATCCAAAGCGCTTTCGCTCAATACTTCCTCAAGGTAAAGGTGTTGTTCTAAAGCAGCGTCGTTATGCGTTAAGTCCGTGTTAGCCATGAGTGGAGTCCTTTTATTTGAATGTATGGATGTGCTGAATTATACACTGCTACTCGCTGCCAACTTAATACTGAGTGCCACGAATAGTGTGCCAACTGCCCGATCCAGCCAGATACTGATTTTCCTGCTATTGCGGACTTTTTCGATCAGTTTTGGAGCCGCCAGCACATAAGCCACTTCAACGACAATCGCGACTTATAGCGGAAATAAACCCCAATACCCTCTTTAGTTTTACAAGGCTTACCATATGGTTTATTATGCCATACATGAGTAAAGCTAAACTGATAGTGAGTCGTAAAACCCGTTATGACGATGGTGCAATAAGAGAAATGGTGGTGTGGGAACTACCTGAACCCGTGTTGGGCAGTGAGCATTCATACAAGTATCGTTTCTTCTACGGGAAAGACGGCGAACGCATTGTCGGCTACGATAATGAAAGGGGAAAAGGAGATCATAAACACATCAGAGATGTTGAATACTCCTATGTTTTTGTCGGTATAAAACAGCTACTCAGCGACTTTTACGATGATGTTCAGGAGGCAAGGAATGATGAAAAATAATACTCTGGTAATAAAAATAGGCGATATAGACGATGATTTCGATGATGTGCTTAAAGCATGGGAAGGGGGTCAGTCAGCCACTCCTTTGAATCAACTCAGCTTTGAATCTATGCCTGGTTTTCTTAGTTATCTGACACCCAAAAGATGGGAGTTGCTGACTGCTCTCAGAAAACATGGCCACCTTAGCATCAGAAAGCTCGCAGGTTTATTAAAGCGGGATTATAAAAATACCCATTCTGATGTAAAAGCGTTGATTGAGGTGGGTTTGATCGAAAAGGATGCTGATGGTTTAGTGTTTGTACCCTGGGATAATGTTGAGACACATTTGCAGTTGGCAGCATAAAAGATAAGCCGCGCTGAAGTAACATAATTAATGTGCGCCTTGATATAGATGTTATCTCATTAATCAATGGCTCATGGCCAGCTTGACACGCAGGGTATTATCATCGATTTATCCCTTACTTTGTGACAATAAGTACCGAAATTATCCCTTACTTTGTGACAATGACTTCAGGCCGCCGCGATGTTGAACCGGATTCCATTACCGGCCATCGCAAATGACAAACTATTAAAACTGTTCCACCGTTATGCGCTCATTGGCGGCATGCCGTTATTGCAGCGTTTATATCCGGTGACCGATACGCAGTTGCCTCTCATACCGAACCAGAAAAAATCACCGAAACTTCAGCTACTGGGCACCGGATTGATGAATTATTTTGCCGGGCTACAAACGGAGGTGTTTGGTACCACTGATTTGAATGCGGTTTATGGTGGCAGAGTGGTTGAGCATTTGGTGGGGCAGGAATTATATGCCAGTCAGGCGTCGATGTTGTTCAAACTGCATTTCTGGGTCAGGGAGAAGAAACAGTAGAATGCTGAGGTTGATTTCGTATTGCCGTATGGTAATAAGGTGATTCCGGTTGAGGTGAAGTCGGGTGCTACCGGACGTTTGCGGTCGTTACATCAGTTTATTGATCGGGCGGATCATGGGGTGGCGGTGCGTTTGTATGCGGGGAAGTTGTCGGTTGAGGAGGCAGTGACGTTGGCGGGTAAGGAGTATCGGTTGTTGAATTTGCCTTATTATCTGGCGAGTCGGATTGAGGGGTATTTGGATTGGGTTTTAGAATCTACAGGTAGTTAACTTACCCTATGAATTATAGCCACTCTCAACAGCCGAATGAATTCTACCGGCTAAAGAAAGCTTTTTTCAAAAAAATTAGTTGGTTATCAATCAATTTAGCTGTAGGATTTTTGATCGATATACGACTATGAAATAGTAGGGTGTCGGTCTTGGTGGATTTCTGCATTACAGAGAACGGGAAACCCTGAGAGAAGCCTTGAAAGCCCCCATTCCTCCTCAATTCCGAGGCTTCAACATCTACATTTTAGGTAAAATGCAGATATTAGAAGGGCAATGTTACTCTTTAATTTATGCATTACTAGGGAATGAAGAGACTGAGAAAATCTAAGCACGCCCTGCTCAGGGTGACAAAGGTAAGCACTTTCGTAGCATTCTGTTTAATGGTGATATTTTAAAGCCTTTTGCATTGAAAATGCTTGATAAAGCCAAATACTTAGCATCTTTGATGCTATCGAAGTGAGGGGTACAGGATGACTCTAGTTGTTGTACGGAAGACTAACAGGGGAATATTTTCATTTTCAGACACCAAATTAACTCTTCAAGAGGATTCAAGGTTATCTAACCCTTATTTAGAATCATCTCTTAAATCTCATATTCTAATTCCAGATATCAGCTTTCATTACGCAGGAAATTCTGCATTGGCACAAGAAGCATTAGATGAAATAAATATTGATTTTAGCGAAAGACAAAGCGCTAGTTTAGGTAGAATAGTATCGATTTTATTTTCTAATGTTGGCAAGGGGGAAAATGAATATCCAAATAATGGGGTAAGTTACATAATTTCATCTTTGTCTGAAAATAAAATATTAGTGATAGATGAAAGAGGAATTAGCGAATGTGAGAAAGAAGCTGCCATAGGGGATGTTTCAGAGAATGGAGCTTATAAATTTTACTGTGATAAATTTTCTGAAATTCTTGATTTCTTGACAAAAAATCAAGAACCTGAATATAGTTATTTGAATGAATGTTCAGCTATGAGTAAAGCTTTTCATAGAGTTATAGAAAATAGAAATTTTACTACAGTGGATGGTTTTGCAGTTCAGCTAATGCCAGAAAAAGGATGCTTTTTCTATACACCGAGTATAAATCTTCACTCTGGGCCGATAGACACACCAATGACTCCTGGTGTTTCAGTGTCGCCAGATTTCACAAGAGTTGATAACGGTTCATTTACTTTCAATACCTTGCAAAGCGAGCCGTGTGCTCCTAATGCGGTATTCGGTGTACATTTTGTTACTGGTGATTTAGCGGTTATTTGGGAAGCAGGGAGAAAAATTTCTCCTAATCTTGTGAAAAATTACTCATCTTACTTTTCTCAGTAAACAGTTTGTTAGGAAAGTGTTTACTATCTATCAATATCTGCACATCAGCAGTTTTGCAGATATTGAGCAATACAGAGGCTAGTGAAAATAGGGCTTCCAGCGGATCGGTTGGAAGTTCCCCGTATACTAAAATGCAGAAATACACTGAGAAAATCAGTCAAGTCAGCCACTCTGCCCAGAATCTAGCCCTGAAAACCGACTACGAAAACGTTCGTTTTCATAGTTGATAATCGGCTAATTAAATTTAGGATTTACATTGATTAGTTGTAGTCACACCACCCGCCTAAACCACCACATCCCGAGACTTCACCACCCGAACACCATTAATCTTCCAAACCCCATCCCCCTGCTGCTGCATTTCATAAAGCACCTGATACCTCCCATACTTCTGATCAACAAAGGAAGCTGTCTGGAAAATCTTATCGGGCACAACCCTGACGCCCCCAAGCTCATAAGACTGAGGACGATAAATCATCGGATATGAGCGCCTGACCATCTCCATAAAATAGCCCGGACTGTCAAAATGTAATTGAATTGAGGGTGAAGCATGAGAAAACGCACGATCCTCATCATCCTTGGCGAAAGCATCAAGCTGGTCAGAAATCACGGCAGCAATCGCTTCATCACGCTCCGCATCATCCGCGAAAAGCGTGACCGGTAGTGCGATCAGCACGATAAACAAAGCCCGTAAGACACATTTAATCATAATAAACCTCATCATTTCCGACAGCTCCCGAGCTGATTCCGGCCTCACTCCGAATGAAAATACCGGTAATCCGCGCACTGACTAATCACCTGCCGGAAATAATCAGTATCCTCATAAGCCTTCAGCTTACCAAAATACTTACCCAGCCCCTGTGCTTTCTGCTGCATAACGGTGTCTTTATACGGTGATCCGTAAACGGGTAAGTTACCATAACCTTTAGTACTGGGATCAATGCCCTTGCTATACGATTCAACCTGCTCAATCTTAGCCAGTGCATACAAAGTTTTCGCGGTCAGATCACGATCATCACTGTGTTTAAGCGCCAACTCGTAATAATTCCGCGCCCGATCCAGATCAATCTGGCCGCCCGCCCAATTCGTTGTCTGGCGATAATAACGCAAGACCATCGGTGAGTTACCAAACCAACTCATATTGTAATGCAAGGTGCCTAACAGATAATAAGCCGCCGCATCTTTTGGATTAGCCTTCACCTGTTTTTGCAAGGTTAATAAAGTTTCCATTACCTGCTTAAGCGTTTTGCCTGTACCTAACTTACGGTTATTACCACTCACCGAGGTATTAAACGGATTATAAACCGTACGCCAGACCTGCTCAGGTGTTTGTGGCGGTGCAGCCTGTAAAGCGGCCAACGCCTTTTCCGGCAAGTCAGCCGCCAGGTATTTACGGGCAATCGCTTCATCCAACGAATAATCACCACTGGTTTCACGCATGCGCTTCATCATCTGCTGTAATAGCTGACTATGTTGACTGCCATCTTCTTTCAGCAGCTTCTTAAAATCACGCAACTCCACCACCAGCATATTATCCAGATTCACTCCACCCCGATTTTTAGCAGCATACGTTTTGGCTGGATGCCAATCTGCTTTGTGTTTCAGGTACAGCGGCTCCAACTTGATATAGGTGTAATCCATAATATTGAGTTTAAAATCGCCGCGATTATCACCATAGTCATCCCCGACACGATACAGCGGCATCAACTCCTCCAGATAAGCTGAAATCTTTTCCTCCGCAGGTGCATCAACTGCTGTCAGGTTGTCCAGATAAACAAAATACTCCAGCGGTTTAGTCGCAGCGAGCCGTTCTTCATTCTCATATTCCGCCTGAAAATCATGCACCGCTTGCACGCTCACCGGTTGCTGCTGTAACAACTTCAGGTACAGGACAGCAAAGTCACTCAGAAACAGATCCTTACGCTTTTTATCAGCCCTGATGGTGTCCACAATGTCATTAAGCTCAGCCAGGTAGCTAATGCGGCGTTGTTTAGATTGTTTGAGCAACTTCGGCTCATTACGGTTATCAGCAATCAGTAACTCATAGTCAATAGTCGTTACGCCCTGCCACCACGGCCCCCCGGACATTGACAGCAAATCTTTGCCAAACTGCACATATTCCAGCTCACGCACTAAGGCCTCATCCACCCATTGCGAATCCGGCGCTAGCTGATAAATAGCCTGCAACTCCTGTAATGAGTTCGCCTTGGTTTTCAGGCTACGGACAAAATGCATCAGTGCCTTTTCATCATCATCCTGACACAAAGCCAATAAAGCCTGCCACTCAGCATCAGTTTTAATCACAAAGTTAACTTGTGCTTCCAGCCGCTTGGTCCGGCTATCCTGGAAAATCCGCGCGAAACGATAAGCCGCCGCTGCACGCTTGCCATTACGCTGCAAAGCACCGGCATACAAAGCATCAATCCAGTGGCTAATCTCAGCTTCCGGCTGCTGCCGTTCTTTTTGATACTGCGCATACAGCGTTTCAACCTTGTCATATTGCCCAGAATAATGCGCCAGCCGCAGTATCAGGAACACATAACGCTGCCGCAGAAAGTCACTGCTGGTGTCCGCTAATGCTGACTGCAGTTTTTCGATAGCCGGATTATAGGGCTGCTTGTCTTTTGGCGGTCGCGTCACCAAGGCTTCCTGCGCCCGCACAGCACTCAGGTAATTTTTAATTTCCGGCGCTAAATCATCCGGTACCAGCCCCTCGTAAACAATCTTTTGACTGTCTTCAGGACTGCGCTGAAGAAACTCGCTCCATGCCTGAACATTGAATTTCTTTCGCTCGGTGATTTCATTGTAATCTTCGGAATGATAAGTGCCGGAATGATGGCTGCTGCGCTTATACGCCCGCCGCGACGTTAACGACGACGGCAGTATATTGAATCCTTTATCGACATAAAAAGGGCTGTAATAATCACCGCCTCCGGCCAGCAAATGACCCGGCAATAACAGCCAGCTAATCAAACAGAATAGATAAACCTTGCAATGCTTCATAGGGGTATCGCCTTGCGTCCTGGTAACTGTAGAAAATAATTTCCTGCGGTTGAATATGCCGGGCGAGATCGCGGCTTGCTTCCTGCAATTGTTCAATCGTGACTTCATCGACAACCAGCTCATCACCAACATACAGGTATTCACCCTGCCAGTAATGCGCCTTAATAACTTCAAATGCTCCCTCGCTGAGCACGTTCAGCTTATCACTTTGCAATTCGCCGTGGGGTAATAATAACGCCAGACGTTGTTGGCGTATTACCCTGACCTGTTGGTACAGCGGCAACGCCAGCTCCATCGGCAACGGATATTGCTGAAAATTCTGCAGGTATTGTTTGCCTACCGCATGGTCAAGTACATAGTTACGGGTATCAATATCCCGTATCTCACTCATATTGTAGTACATCAACACACCATAATTGACCGGCGGCACACCGGTTTGTGTAGCATATTTCACCTGATGCAGCCGTAAGGTGGCGCTGAGCGTGGTGTAGCTCTCATGTAATGTGCGCAACAAACTGAAATACTTCTCGCGGGTTTGCTCACTCCAGTCACAATCAATTTGCAGGTTCTGGTAGTGCTGTGGCGGAATAGCCTTCAGAATCTGATCCTGAATGACCTGCTCACTGCTTTCACGTAAGGCACGATTATCCAGAAAAACGACCGGAATCACTTCAGGCCCGGTGGGTGGCGGGTCAACAAAACGGGTGGGATTGAGCTGTAATTTTTCACGATAGCCAATATCGAGAAATTTAATGTATAAGCGATGTGGCGGATGGCTGACCTGTAAATCCGGCAGCGAACGGTAGGTGTTTTTCCAGTGGTAGTAGGAGATTTTGGGTGGGGTTGAAGGTTGGCTGACGAAGTAGATAACAGTGAGAAAAACTGTTATTAACAGCACACCCAGAAATGTATAAACCCTCTTCGCTGATTTTTGCTCACATCTACAATGATTGTACAAATACGGCAACATCTAAGAATCAACCATTATAGATAGAAAAACGAACTTTAACCGGAAGTATTAAACTCTCAATTTGGTAATTTGGCAAAACTAAAAACTCAACTAGGGCAATCGCATTAAAATGCTATTGACAAATCACAAGCCATGTTTATTGATGTCAGCTTTTTGGGCTGGCTATGACATCGCTTCCAACAGGTTCTATCCTCCATCATTTTGCCTCGATTCCTGATCCTCGTCTGAACCGTCGTAAATTACATAAGTTGAGTGATATTTTCTTCATCACGTTATGTGCGGTGATTTGTGGTGCTGATGACTGGGTGGCTATTGAATTGTTTGGTCGCTCGAAAGAAAAATGGTTTACTCAGTTGTTGAAACTGACCCATGGCATTCCTTCGCATGACACGTTTGGCAACGTATTTGCTGCGATTGATACGGAGCAGTTTAGCCGGTGCTTCAGTCGCTGGGCAGCTGATCTGGCTGATTTGAGTGCAGGCGAAGTAGTCGCGATTGACGGCAAATGTTTACGGCGCAGTTTGGATAGCGCTTCAGCTAAGTCAGCTATCTACATGGTCAGTGCATGGGCCACGGACAATCAACTGGTTCTGGGTCAGCAGAAAGTAGACAGTAAATCGAATGAGATTACCGCTATCCCTAAACTATTGATGCAACTGGATATTGCCGGTGCTGTAGTGACAATGGATGCTATGGGCTGCCAAACTAAAATAGCAGAACAGATCATCGAGCAAAAGGCAGACTACCTATTGAGCCTGAAAGGTAATCAGGGCACATTGCATGGCGATGTGAAATTATTTTTCGAGTCACCCACTACCTGCCCGCCGGTGGGTCACGAAAGTTATGACGCAGGCCATGGTCGTATAGAGACCCGCATCGTGCGCGCTACTTCAGATATTGGCTGGCTCCGCAAACTTCACCCTCATTGGCCGGGTTTAACCAGCATTGTGGCTGTCACCGCTCTGAGGGAATGTAAAAACAAAGTCACCGAAGAAACCCGTTATTTTATCAGCAGCATGGATGCCACTGACCCTAAACGTCTCGGGCAAGTTGTCCGGGCGCATTGGGGTATTGAAAATAATTTGCACTGGGTGCTGGATCATTCCTTCAGAGAGGATGATCAACGTATGCGAAAAGGACACAGTGATGCCAATATGGCCGTGGTGCGCCATATTGCCCTGAATTTACTCAAACTGGAAAAAACGGCCAGGGTCGGCGTGAAAAACAAGCGGCTTAAAGCGGGCTGGGTTGACAGTTATTTGCTGAAAGTAGTCACTGGTAAGCCTGCTACAAACAGCCCTGAAAGCCAATAGATTGTTTATAAAAGATTTTTTAATGCGATTGCCCTACGCCACCAACACAGACACGCTTTCTATTAGCTGTCTTTGTCCGTCATTCGATGAGGCTATAAAAACTATGCAGCGTTTTGGCGTAGCTTGCCGCGTGAACTCACACCCAGACCATGCCTTCATCTGTGAGGTTGAATTACCCATTACTTATAGACAAGACCATCCGGCGCTATCCGGTGGAATACTGTTGCTGCTTGAGTGCCTTGGCTTAGGGATGGCGTTGCCGTCATTTAAGCCACCTGTAAGAACAGGAGCATCAAGCATGGATATTATTAGTGTCAAACTAGGCGACAACCAAAAAGGCAAAGCGGTTATTGAAGCACTAATCAAATGGGCAATAGCTCGCGGCTACTACGACGTTGAACGTGTTGGAGATTTATCGTGAAAATCACCCACATCACCTTTAACAATCTTCACGCCCAACAGGGTACACGCCATGAATGCACTTGGCAGGAACTAACGCAGCTAAGGAACTGTCTATAAATAACATCCGTGTTTTCTAACAGGAAAAAAGCGTCCATAATGGAGCATCCTAAACAATAGAAGTGAGCTTCCTGTGCAAAGCTACCCTTTAGCCGTGGAACAGCAAATG
>CACVAV010000067.1 GCA_902727945.1 uncultured Thiotrichaceae bacterium
TCAAGCTGTTCTTCGCTGAAAGTTTCACGGTAAGGCGGCATAAACCCATTACGACCATTCACCAATGTCTCAGTGATCTGCTCCGGCTTGCTGCCCCATAACCAGTCATCATCCACCAGATTAGGAAATAAACCAGCGACACCCTGACCACCTGCCTGATGGCAAGCTGCACATTTGTCACCGAAAATACCATTACCATAAGAGCGTACAAACGACGCCATGTCAGGATCCTGGGCGATTTGCTCATAAGGTGCTGCCGCCACTTTAGTCAGATATTCCTTCTGCTTCAGTGCCTGCGTACCGGTTTGCATATCTTTTTGTAACAAAGCACGCGTATTCCAGTGAGTTGTTTTCTCTTCACCGGCATCAGTCTCATAAGTGATGGTATTGAAACCTTTCAGATAGGTTCCGGCTACCGGCCAGGACGGATACATCAGCCAGTATACAATCGTAAATAAAACCGTTGCATAAAATGTCCATACCCACCAGCGCGGTAACGGATTATTAAACTCTTGCAGCGTCTCATCCCACACATGACCAGTCGTTTCAGCACCGGTCAAAGGATCTTTTACAGGTTTAGCCATAATTATTTCTCACCTCGTTTGGGTGGTAACTTGTTTTCTTCATCAGATTTCGGGCCGTCATCATCATCCAGAAAAGGCACGTAGCGGTAAGATTCAAGCCGCTTTGTGCGTTCTTTTCCGGTGTAGACGTAAAGCACAATACCTACAAAAGTGACAAAGAAAATGATGAGTGCTGCGATCTTGCTATTACCCAGATCGGTGAACCACATAAAAATATCAGTCATTAATCTTTCTCCCTATGTTGCATGCGTATTAACGAAACTGAATGAAGTGCTCTTCATCAAACTTATCGAAATCGACCATGGTGCCAAGCACCTGCAGGTAAGCGACCAACGCTTCCATTTCAGTGATCTTAGCTTTATTTCCGTCGTAATTACCCTGATTTGCCTGAGCTATCAGGTTATTTTCAGCCATGTTGATGTCGAGTGTTTTAGCCACTGCTTCGCCAAAACGTTTAACGTTATTTTCGTATTCCGCTGTCGTGCGGGAATAAGGAACACCTACTTTTTTCAGCGCAATCATTCGATCCTGCAAATCAGACAGTTGTAAGTCTGTTTCTGCCAACCATGGGTAGTTAGGCATAATGGACTCAGGCACTACTGAGCGTGGTGCAATCATGTGTTGTACATGCCACTCATTAGAATACTTACCACCTACACGTGCCAGATCAGGCCCGGTACGCTTGGAACCCCACTGAAAAGGATGGTCATACTTTGATTCCGCAGCCAGTGAGTAATGCCCGTAACGCAGGTCTTCATCACGGAACGGGCGAACCATCTGTGAGTGACAGGTGTAACAGCCTTCACGCTTATAGATGTCGAATCCACGCAGTTCTAACGGTGAATAAGGACGCACCATTTCAAAACCGGTATCAGGATCACGTACATCTTCCACTGTCTCATCGATATAGTGCAGTGGAATAATCTCCACCAAACCACCAATACTAATAGCCACCAGTGTCAGGACAATCAACAGCCCTGAGTTGGTTTCAATCGTTTCATGTTTGAACATAATTTTTATCCTCCCCGTCTTAGGCGTGTGCTGCTACAGCAACAGAAACGGGATTTTCTCGTTTAGCCTGGCGAATAGTCATGTAAACGTTATAAATCATAATGGCCATACCGGTTACGAAGAACATGCCACCCACTGCACGGGCAACTAACGGGCCATGCATAAAGCTAACCGTTTCAACAAAGGTATA
>CACVAV010000068.1 GCA_902727945.1 uncultured Thiotrichaceae bacterium
ATTCTATAGGCGCGTCCACGGTAATAATCCATGTCTGTTAACAGATCAGTCCATACCGTTGTCCAGGTACCGGTCGATGATTCAGCGGCAACGGCGGCGGCGGCCTCTTCCCGGTCAATCCCGGCTTGTGGGGTGATTTTGAAACAAGCCAGCAAATCCGTATCCAATGGGACATAATCTGGTTGCCAGTAGGTTTGCCGGTATTCTTTAACCCCAGCTTCGTATTGCTTCGCCATTAGTTTCACCTTCCTTATATGCAGTTGGGTACAGTTGCCTCAATGAGACGCGTTTAAGACTGGAGGCCATCATAGAAAATGCGTTGAAAAACCAACAGTTAATAGTTATCATCCTGTCTATTAACAATAGTAAATATTAGAATATTCTAATATTAGAGAATTCATCTAATCTTATGAATTTAAAGCATATAACGATTCACCAGATGCGTTTGTTTCACAGCCTGGCCACACACCTGTCCTTTACAGCGGTGGCAAATGAGTTGCATTTGTCTCAATCCGGCGTCTCTATTCAGATAAAACGCCTGGCTGAAAGCGTGGGCATTCCGCTGATTGAAAAGATTGGTAAGAAGATCTACCTGACGGAAGCAGGAAAGGAGCTATTCGCTGCTGCTGATGATGTATTAAACAGACTGGAATTGTTCAATGACGATATAGAAGATATGGGGCAGAGCATCAAAGGCCCGCTAAGAATTTCCGGTATCACCACCTCAAAGTATTTTATGCCACATCTATTGGGCCGCTTCCTGAAAGACCACCCTGATGTACAACCTGCCCTGACCATTACTAATCAATCCAAGGTTGTCCAGCGATTAACAGAAAACCTTGATGACATTTTTATCATGGGCAAGTTTCCGCTCAATATTGAGCTTGAAACCAATTATTTCCTGGATAACCCGCTGGTGTTCGTTGCGCCCGTCAATCACCCCTTAGCTAACGAAAAGAACATACCCCTGGCGACGATTGCCAATGAGCGTTTTCTCTCCAGAGAAGAAGGCTCAGGCACCCGGGCTTTCAGAACACGCCTGTTTGAAGAAAGCGATTTAAAAGCCACTACCTATATGGAGTTGGGCAGTGCTGAAGCGATTAAACAAGCGGTCATGGCAGGATTAGGCGTTTCCGTCTTGTCGCTGCACAATTTACAACTGGAGCTTGAAGCGGGTTTATTGACGGTACTGGATGTTGAACACTTCCCTATTCACAGAAAATGGTATGCCGTTTACCCCAAAGAAAAACGACTCTCCCGGACAGCACAAAAATTCCTTGAGTTTCTGCTGGATGAAGGCACAAAAACCTTACGGGAAGAAACGCTCAGAAAATTGCAGAACTATAGAGAAAAAACGTGGTGAGTAGTTTGGAGATTATTCTTGTAACCAGACCGCTAGTTCCTTCCGGAAAACTCTTGCCAGATCAATATCCGCCATCTTGTCCGGTAAGCAGCAACTATCTGCCAACTCAACCATCAACAACCGCCGGTAATACTCCTGCTTCGGCGGCTCAAATCAAAGTAAATAAAAAATAGTGCCTCTCTTTCATCAGTTCAGGTATATTCAGCCCTTTCCACCTGATGTTATCTTCAACCGGCCTGTCCCTATGAACTTTATGTGCTGGATAAACGTGGTGATGGTATACGGTAAAGATCGTTACCGTACTTCTCCTTTGCCTGACGTTGCTCAGGCAGCAAGAGAGCAAGCAGCCAAAACATTGCAGCATCATATTAATAGCATAATCGGCGTGAATACGAAGATTAATGCAAAGTCCGAGGGT
>CACVAV010000069.1:0-1599 GCA_902727945.1 uncultured Thiotrichaceae bacterium
AACAGAAAAAACAGTGTGAACTCAACGAAAGCAGCGGTTGTAATAAAGAAATCCCGATCCATGCCCATCAACAGAACACTGTGTTCCTCAAGAAACGGATAGAACCAGAATGGAAACGCTATTTTTTCAATAGCTGACCAGATAAACGAGAAGATCACCCCAAAATACAAAACCGGAAAACGAAATTTACCAAAACGGCGGAACACCGGTGGCCAGGACATAATAAAGAACAGCCCCAGACCTATCATCAGCACGTAATCCAACAGATGGAAGATGCCATAAACATAGACCGCATAAGCATACAACGTCAGCAAACCCACTCCGGCGATAAGCAACGTCTGGCGAAATAGTACAGCCACCGCAATTAGCAGGTGCACCCATGAAATAAAACCGGCATCACTGTAAAGCTCAGGCGCAATAATAACGCCGCCCATCATCCACATCACAATACAGATGACACCGGTTCCGATGCGGACAATATTCAGTGACGTAACGTCGACATCATCAAAGCGATTACGTAGCCAGTTAAACTCCCCGAACCAGCGATACCATAAGCCATCCAGAAAACCAGCCACCGCCACTCCCCAAAAGGACAACACCATCAATGCAGGGACATAAGCATAATCAAATAAGCTTCTTAAAGCCCTTGGCGGATCACTGACATCAAACTCCACAAACCACTTCACGTGGGCCATCGCCGCACCGGAGAAAAGCAGGAGTAGAATTAATGCTAACAGCCTGCCAACCGGGCTGGCGATAAAAACCGTGGAAGCGTTCATTATTATTATTTTGCTCTTTGAGACAATGTTTCCAGAAAAGACTCATCGGTTAGCGTTTGCAAAAAAGCCACCAGATACCCTTGCTCGTCCGGCGTCAGATTCAATGATTTCAGCACGGTTTCCTGATGATTTCCGCTAGCCTGACGCTCAGAAATCTGATTGTAATAACCCACCACCTCCTCTAATGAACTCAGCTCACCGGTATGCATATAAGGCGCTGTTTTTACAGCATTGCGCAATGACGGCGTTTTAAACTGACCACGGAATTCCACATTACGATAAACATAATCCAACGGGCTGCGGTAGCTCCCGTCAGCCGGAGCATCGTTATAAGCACTTTTCGTGTTAAACGGATCGACCATTAACTGAGCAATACCCAGATAACGCCCGTCTGGCAAACCGGGCTGCCTTTTTTCAAGGAATAAATGATGGAATTCCCCATCCGAAAAATTCGGCCCGAAGTGACACTGAACACATCCGGCCTTACCGACAAATAGCTTCAAACCTTTTTTTGCACCAACGGAAATGGCCTGTTGTTTGTCCTCATCACCTGTTTTCATACCTGCTGCAAAACGATCAAAGGGTGAGTTTCGTGAAACAATCGTCTCCTCGAAGGCAGCAATGACTTTTGCCGTATTAACAAACACCTGATTGACGGCTTTCTGTGTATCACTTTCAAGGCTTTCCCAGGCACTATTAGCCGGATGATGCGGGGTTGCGGTTAATGGTTTAGCCTGCCCAGGCAAACCTTGTAATAATTCATCAGGAACGCTGCCAAATAGTGACTCATACGTCTGACGATAATCACCATCACTTTTTA
>CACVAV010000069.1:1699-9275 GCA_902727945.1 uncultured Thiotrichaceae bacterium
CCATGACTGTGCGCCCGCATGCCAGCGTCCAGTTCCAATTCAACAGGATAAGGTAATGGTTGCCCCACAGGATTCAGGACATCTACCACCAAATCAAAATAGTCATTTAACGGGATACCATCGGAAGGCAGGGTCAGAGCTAATGACAACTGATATTGCTGTTGCTTAGTCACCACTGTTGATACAGGTATCAGCCCGGATTTCTGCACAGAATCAACCGGCGAGACATCCGCACGCCTGGACGAACCATCGGCACAAACCATTGGGTCAGAAGACAGTAAAGGGTCAGTAATTTGTTCAGTATTGCAGGCAGCCAAAGCCAGACAGCAAAGCAGCGCACTGAGGGGAGTTATTCGGGTCATTAAATTATTTTTCTTTATTTATATAATTTAATTATAGGTGTCGTTCAGGATTCTCCAACACCACAGTCCCGACCAGCCCCCCGTTTCTCCTGATCAACTGCATCACTAAAGCCCGCTTACATATCGCTTACATAGCTCGACAGACCTGTGCAAACCGTCAACATAAAGCCGGAGCGCATAAAAGGCTGATCACCCCTCAACCTCATCACCCTGTAAATGATAACTCCGTACCCGCCGTCCATCCGGTTCCACAGAATGCAGGTGCACATCATAGCCCCACAAGCGATGAATATGCCGCAGCATCTCATAACAATCATTATTCAACGGCTTACGCTCATGCATGTGATGATACAAAGTCAGCGACCGATCCCCACGCACATTCACACTTTCTACCTGAATATCCGGCTCATTCGAGCTGAGGTTATACTGCTGGGACAAAGTTTCACGCAGTAAGCGATAACCTTCATCATTATGAATCGCTGTCACATCAATCGCACTCTGGCGATCATCATCCTGTAAAGCAAAGAAGTGGAAATCGCGCATAATCTTCGGCGACATAAACTGTAAAATGTAACTCTCATCACGGAAGTTACGCATTACATAATCCATCGTTGTCAGCCAGTCTGATCCGGCAATATCCGGGAACCAACGTTTATCTTCCTCATCCGGATTTTCACAAATACGTCGAATATCCCGCATCATCGCAAAACCCAGCGCATAAGGGTTAATGCCGGAGTAATAGGGACTATCGAATTCAGGCTGCATCACCACATTGGAGTGCGAAGTCAGAAACTCCATCATGAAACCGTCATTCACCAAACCCTCGTCATACATCTCATTGAGCAGGGTGTAATGCCAGAATGTTGCCCAACCTTCATTCATGACCTGTGTCTGGCGCTGCGGGTAAAAGTATTGTGCAATCTTCCGCACAATCCTGACAATTTCACGCTGCCAGCTTTTGAGTGACGGTGAGTTCTTCTCAAAGAAATACAGGATATTTTCCTGTGACTCCTGCGGAAACTTCTGTTTGTCTATCTCCTCATCTTTAACTTCCTGAGTCGGTAAGGTGCGCCACAAATCATTCAGGTGTTGCTGGATATATTCCTCACGTTCCTCCTGTTGCAGCTTTTCCGCCTCAGCAGAAATCGGTGATGGCCGATGATAGCGATCGACACCGTAATTCATCAGCGCATGACAGGAATCTAACAGTGCTTCGACTTCTTCCGCACCGTGGCGCTCTTCGCATTCAGAAATAAAATTCCGTGCGAATACCAGATAATCAATAATCGCCTCCGCATCCGTCCAGCTGCGGAACAGGTAGTTACCTTTAAAGAACGAGTTATGGCCATAACAAGCATGCGCAATCACCAGCGCCTGCATGGTCATGGTATTTTCTTCCATCAGGTAAGCGATACAGGGGTCGGAGTTAATCACGATCTCATACGCTAACCCCATGCGGCCACGGGAGTAATTCTGTTCCACGTTGACGAAATGCTTACCGTACGACCAGTGATTGTAAAAAACCGGCATACCCACTGAAGCATAGGCATCCATCATCTGATCCGAGCGGATCATTTCAATCTGGTTCGGATAGGTATCCAGCTTGAATTTTTCTTTGGCGATACGGGCAATTTCTGTATTGTATTTCTCGATGGTTTCAAACGTCCATTCAGAACTGGTCGAGATATAATTATTGTCTTTAGCCATTATTATTCAACCTCCATCGTCTTACGAAACAACTCGCGGAACACCGGATAAATTTCCGCATTATCGCGCACCCGCTGTATGGCAAAACGGTCGGCGAAATCACTGACCAGGCTCTCATACAAATGCCACAAACCCTGTGGCTCACGACCACCAATTTCAATATAAGTAAAATACTGCACCATCGGCAAAATGGCATTCACCAACGCCTTCTGACAGCGCTCATTATCTTCCTGCCAGTTATCACCGTCGGAGGCTTGTGCACAATAGATATTCCACTCATTCGGCGAATAACGATCAGCAATAATCTCACCCATCAGCTTCAATGCACTGGACACCACCGTGCCACCGGTTTCGCGGGAATAGAAAAAGGTTTCTTCATCCACTTCCTGTGCCTGCGTGTGATGGCGGATAAACACCACTTCAATCTTTTCGTAATTCTTTTGCAGGAATAAATACAGTAAGAAGAAGAAACGTTTCGCGGTTTCTTTAATATCCGCCGTCATCGAACCGGAGACATCCATCACACAAAACATCACTGCCTTAGGCGATGGTTTTGGCACCTTAACCTGTAAGTTATATTTAAGATCGAACTCATCCAGAAACGGTACAGCACCCAAGCGACGATTCAACCGGACTAATTCCTCTTCCAGCTCCAAACGTTCGATATCGTCTTCCGGCATTTCCTGTAACAGAGCGATAACTTCACGCTTGCGCCGCCGCGATTTACCACTTAAGGCCATACGCCGCGCCTGAGCACTGCGCATAGTGCGCACGATATTCACCTGATTCGGGTTACCGACTTCGCTGAAGCCAGCACGTTTAGACTCAAACGCATCACTGCCATTCAACTGGCGTTTGATCATATTAGGCAGCGCTAAATCTTCAAACAGGTAATCGAGGAATTCACTCTGAGAAATCTGGAATACAAAATCATCCATGCCCTCCCCTGAGTCAGATGCCTCACCGGAACCACTACCCCCCCCACTACCGCTGGGAGGGCGTTGAATCCGGTCGCCCTGAACAAATTCCTTATTACCGGGATGTACAATCTCACGTTTGCCACCCTGACCATTGCGGAAATTCGGCTCAGAGACGTCCCGCTTAGGGATAGTGATGCTATCCCCTTGTTCCATGTCCGTAATATTACGGTTGCGGACAGCGTCCGAAACCGCTTCACGAATCTGCTTATGGTAGCGCTTTAAAAAACGCTGCCGGTTGACCAGACTTTTATTTTTGCTGTTTAAGCGGCGATCGACAATATAAGCCATGTTATTCCGCTCCGGTTACTGCGATTTACGCACCCTCAGGTACCATTCCGACAACAGGCGCACCTGCTTCTCGGTGTAGCCACGTTTCATCATCCGCTCGACAAAGTTGTCATGCTTATTTTGTTCATCAGCCGACGACTTCGCAGTATAAGAAATAACCGGTAACAGATCTTCAGTGCTGGAGAACATTTTCATCTCAATCACCCGGCGTAGCTTTTCATAACTCGTCCAATCCGGATTCTTACCGCCATTACTTGCCCGCGCCCGTAAGACGAAATTCACAATCTCATTACGGAAATCTTTCGGATTACTGATACCCGCTGCCTTCTCAATTTTCTCCAGGTCAGCATTCAACGAAGCACGGTCTAAGAAATCACCGGTCTCAGGGTCACGGTATTCCTGATCCTGAATCCAGAAGTCAGCGTAGGTGACATAACGATCAAACAGGTTCTGGCCATACTCGGAATAAGATTCCAGATACGCCGTCTGAATTTCTTTACCGATGAAAGATACATAACGTGGCGACAGATATTCCTTGATAAAGCTGATGTAACGATCCTGTATTTCCGGTGCAAACTGCTCCTTCTCAACCTGGCGCTCTAACACATACATCAGGTGTACCGGATCAGCTGCAATTTCTACGGCATCAAAATTGAAAACCTTGGACAGAATTTTGAAGGCAAAACGTGTCGACAAACCATCCATACCTTCATCAACACCCGCCGCATCCTGGTACTCCTGAATCGTCTTCGCCTTCGGGTCAGTATCTTTCAGATTTTCACCATCATACACGCGCATCTTGGAATACAAATTGGAATTTTCCGGCGCTTTCAGACGCGACAGCACCACAAACTGTGCCAGCATTTTCATGGTATCCGGTGCACAAGGTGCCTCGTGCAATGAACTGTTAGCTAACAACTTTTCGTAAATCTTAATTTCCTCAGTCACCCGCAGGCAATAAGGCACTTTGACAATCGACACCCGGTCAATAAAGGCTTCGTTGTTTTTATTGTTCTTGAAAGTCTGCCATTCCGATTCATTCGAGTGCGCCAGAATCACGCCACTGAACGGAATCGCACCGATACTTTCCGTGCCGTTGTAATTACCTTCCTGCGTCGCAGTCAGCAGCGGATGCAACACCTTGATCGGTGCCTTAAACATCTCAACAAATTCCAGCAAGCCCTGATTCGCCATGCACAGACCACCGGAGTAGCTGTAAGCATCGGTATCATGCTGCGGGAAGTCTTCCAGCTTACGAATATCCACCTTGCCCACCAGCGATGAAATATCCTGATTGTTCTCATCACCCGGTTCAGTCTTGGACAAGGCAACCTGATCCAGACGCGAAGGGTGACGCTTAACCACGCGGAATTTCGAAATGTCACCACCATGTTCTTTCAGGCGCTTCACTGCCCAGGGCGACATAATCGTGCGTAGGTAACGTGGTGGAATACCATAATCTTCTTCGAGAATCGCCGCATCTTCCTCAGGAGAAAACAAGCCCAACGGCGACTCATTCAATGGGGAACCTTTGATGCAATAGATCGGATCTTTTTCCATCAAAGCTTTCAGGCGCTCAGCCAATGATGACTTACCACCGCCGACCGGCCCCAACAGGTATAACACCTGCTTACTTTCTTCCAGCCCCTGTGCCGCATGACGCAGGAAAGCAACAATCTGTTCAATGGCGTCTTCCATGCCATAAAACTCTGAGAACGACGGGTAGCGCCGGATCATTTTGTTGGAAAAAATACGGCTCATGCGCGGATCACGCGAGGTATCAACTAATTCAGGCTCCCCAATGGCTGCGAGCAGACGCTCTGCACCCGTGGAGTAGGTCATGGGATTTTCTTTACACAGATCAAGGTACTCCTGAAGCGAGTACTCTTCTTCCTGAGCTTGCTGGTATCTGTTTTGAAAATGGTTAAATATACTCATTTTTTTGACTCTCCTGTCTTCCGTGCACGGACGAAGATTTATTACGATATAAACCGGGTAAAGGCATCGTTATTTTATTAAAGCGCACCTTAGAATGTACTCTCAAGCAGCAAAAGTTACGAACAAAATAGTTGGGCGGCGTAGGAACCCGTTCTAAATCTTAGACTAAGAAACACAAAAAAGGTTTTTATTATTGTCAGAAAGTTCATTTTGCCAACACCTACAGCGTAGCTCTTCGCTTCTGCATTTGATCATAGTTCACACGATTAGCGTATGCTTCAGGCGTTTAACAAGGCATGAATAAAAGGCCCGCCAAACCTGAAGGAATTGACGCTACACAATGTAAACCAAAGCGTTGATGGACTACTAAAAACCCTGACCAACATACAGGAATGGCCGGGTGTCATAACTTTCAGTCTGTGCAATACCGATAAAAGCAGGCCCCAGCGGCGTATCTGCGCCAATAAACACACTACCGGTCAGCAGTAAATCATCCGCCTCAATATCAGCATCATCACTCCAGACATTGCCAATCTCCGCCGTACCACCGACATAGAACTGCGCCACACCGCCCATGTCCGATAACTCATACAAATAAGCCAGACTGGCATTGAAGAGGTGATTACCTGCCAGTTGATTCTCAGACAACCCGGACATACGCCCGAACCCACCCAATGACAAACCTTCGGTTAACAAATTTTCATCCGTAAATGTGGTACCGGCTTCCGCACTAAAGATCAGTCCATGTTGGTCTTTAGACCAGGCCCGATCAGAACGAACTCTGAAACGGTCAAAATCCTGATCACTGCCTAATTCATCCAGGCCTTTCGTATATTCGACAAATAAGCGACGACCTTCAGTAGGAATCCGGTCTTTATCCATCGTGTCAGTACGGTACTGAAAACGCAGACCGGCAGAATGAATCTGATCCGCCAGCTCCAGTTGCCCGGTGGTCACATCCGGCTTGATATAGCTGTAAAATGCGCCTGCACGTGCCTCCCCCCATTCACCAAACTCCCGCCCTACATCTAAGCGCACACCTAGTTCGCGCCCCCGCACTTCCGCCAACCGGTCATTACCCTCATAGAAGAAAAAATCCCGCTGTTCATGCCAGAAATGCGGCTCAACAAACAAATCCTTCTCCGGAACCGGCTGATAAAATTCAGAATCAAAACGGATCGTGTCACCAATAATCAGGCTATTACTCCACTCACCGCCCTGCTCATTAAAGCCACGGGAAATGCGGCTGACACCAAACTGATATTGCGTATCCCCTTCAAAATCATCACTCAGAGAAAAACCAAAGCGCAGCCGCTGCTTACCCGCCAGACTGGGTACCGCATTCACCTTTAAGATATACTGCCCCTGATTATTTTTCGCCAGATGGTGATCCACCAGGTCAAACTCACCCAGACCATAAATACTTTCTAAACCACGCTGCAAAATAGCTGCGTCAAACCGATCTCCCTCACTCACCCCAAGACGTTTACGCAATACATCGTCACTCAGGCCGGAATTATTATTAAACTCAATCCGTGCAATCCGCACATCCTCATCCGCCAGACTAGTCTGAATACGCTTCCCTGCTAAGCGTTGCGGAAGCTCATTTTTAACCGCCAACTTCTGTAAATGGCTCAACTGTTCTCTGGCAGCGTTTTCTCCCAGCGGAATCGTTTCACTCACCCGCTCAAAGGCCAGATTGCCAATATCCTTAATCCCCGGTTCAATCAGAATATCCTGAGGCTGCATCTGATCCAATTGCGGCTGCGTGGTTTTCAGCATCATTAACTGCATGGCCTGCAAGCCCACCGAAACGGCGGAGTCCAGTTTCTCCTGCTTCTCAAGGAAGGTCGGAATATTAACCACAATGAGAATATCAGCCCCCATCGCCCGCCCGACATCAACCGGCACATTATTAGAGACAAAACCATCCACCAACAAACGTCCATTGATATTCACCGGCGAAAACATGCCGGGAATTGCCATACTTGCCCGTACTGACTGCGCCAGATTACCTTGCTTCAGCACCACCGCCTGGCCGGTTTCAATATCCGTGGCCACAGCGCGAAACGGAATCGGTAACTGATCAAAGTTCTGAATATGATTGACGGGTGTGAACAAACTCCGCAGCTCAAACATCAGTTTTTGCCCGGTAACCAAGCCGCTGGGGCCTTTCAGCTTACTATCCTTCAGGCCTAACTCAAAACTGCTAAAAAAACCGGAATTCACTTCTTTCTGGTGAAACTGCTGATCCTTACGTGGCTGGCTGTCCTCAAATAAATTCAACCACTCCAGCGAATT
>CACVAV010000070.1 GCA_902727945.1 uncultured Thiotrichaceae bacterium
TCCATGAGCGTGTCGGGGCTGTGAGCCGACACGCTCCCGCGCTCATGCTTTGTTTTGGCCGTGCTGCCGTACAAGTGCCGCCCGACGCTTTTTTTGGCGCTGGCGCTTACAAAAAAACCGACGGATCGGCACCTGACGGAGTGAGAATAGCTGGTAATTTAATCAGTAAAATCAGTGCCTTATGTCGGCTTTATGATGTGTAAGTTGTTGATTTTTAATATAATAATTCTTGTGATCTACAGAAAGTCGCTGATGTCGGATGGCTAGTTATGATCACGGGTGTTTAACATGCGATTAAAAGATGTTGCGCGGGTGCGCACTGATTTTGTGGAGGCCGATTTCTGGCTGGTTCGTCGGGGTGGCTTGGAATCTGTCGGGGAGCCTTCCCGTACTTTTTCCCCTTATCATATTGGGGTGAGAGTGGAACAGACCGGGCTAATTCTGCCGGATTATCTGTATTATGTATTTATGAATTTGCATCAGGCGGGCCAGTGGCGACCGTTGGCGATTGGATCGCTGAAGCTGGTGCACATCCGCACCGAAGATGTACGAAATATTGCGTTATTAATGACTTAAAAAAGAGGGGCTAACGCCCCTCTTCTCTCAGGGGGGCAGATCATGGAAATTAAGATCCCAGGCATGGATGAGCAAAAACGGGTTGTGTTTGAGCAGGCAACGAACGTAGCCATTGAGCAGTTGCGGCAGAACCTGCAGGCACCGGTGATTAAGGATCTGGCGCTGGATGAATCGCAGTACAGCAACGAGCATCTGTTATCTGAAGGCAGGTGGAAACCGCCACATCCGGATATTGTGTGTGCTTACCTGGAGCAGTTTAAAAGACATTCGCCTTACACGTCAGATAAAGCTATTGCTGAGTTTCTGGGGCTTAACAGGAAGAATGGTGAACGCCGGTTACGGGCCTATAAAACGGGTGAGGAGCGGCCACCGTTTGGGATCTGGCGGCGCTTGTTGGTGGCTACCGGACGGGTGCCGCAGGAGATTTTGCCGGTGATTGGGTTTTTTGCTTAAATTTATGAAAGCGCCTAATCCGCCTGCATTACACGCCGCCAAGCCATATAAAGTATGAGCAAGAAAACTGCCAAAAGTGCAACGCTAAATATTCCCCAGTTTTCAGTAACAGCGTACTGTATCGTTTCGCCAAATAAATACCCCGAACCGACCAGTATACTTGTCCAAAGTGCAGCGGAGGCTGCGTTCAGTGTTGTGAAACGTGGCCAAGAAATGTCTGTCAGACCGACTGGCAAGGCACCTACAGTGCGCAAGCCTTTCGGGTATCGATATAAAAATATATACGCCACACCATAATGATCAAGCAGTTTCCTCGCCTTTAACAATGCACGTGCAAAACGGGGACGTGAGGTAATCGCGGCAGCCCCGTAACGGCGCATAGCAAAAAAACGCGCCTCATCACCCAAATAGCCACCGGCGAACACCGACGCGGCAACCCAACTAACATCTAAAGCGCCAGCCTGAGCTGCATAACCAGCAAACAAAGGAAGTGCACCACTTTTCAGCGCACAATATGCGAAGACAAGACTATAACTTAGTGCTCCGTACTCACGTATAAAATCTAGAAAAGCTTCGATTTTTAGATACCTTGTTTAGGTGTTAAATTATCACTATCTTATTTTATCTTCTGCATAAAAACATTACCATTTATTAACAATTATACTTCATGCTTGACATGATAGGGTGATCTGGATGTATTCTTCAGCTCCGGAGAGTGTTATCAATAAGTTAAATCTAAATATTAAATGAAGGCGACCTAATAAGCATGAATAAGACATCAAAATACTTTAGTGCCCTTCTATTATCATTGATAATTCTACTCCCTTTTTCTCAAGCTGTATCTGCAAAAGATAATGATTTATTCCAATTAGATGATGCTGATCATAAAGCAACAGATTTTTCATTATTGTTTCAACAGTCTTTATATAACCTTGAATTACAATACTACAAGGATCGTGTTAATTTAGTTGACCGGGCTTTGTTAGAGTTGGAGCTAAAAAAATCTATTAAAGAAAGTGGTAAATCAGAAAAACAAGTAGCAATAGAATTATTTGATGTGGCTGAGCCTAGTGAAGATGAGGCTAAAAAATTCTATGATGAAAACAAAGCGAACTTTGACCAGACCTTTGATGAAGTTAAGGATAGGCTTATCCCTTTCCTAAAAGAAGAAGCTCAGGTCAAAAAACAGAAAGAATTATTAGATAAGATAAAGCACAACAATATTCTGACATTAAAATTTGATTTACCCATTCCCCCTTTGGTTAATGTGGCCATGGAAGGCTACCCTTCAAAAGGAGCTGATAATGCCAGAGCTGTTCTGGTCGAGTTCGCGGATTTTCAATGTCCGTACTGTAAAGAAGCCGGTGCTGCACTGAAAAAAACGTTAGCAAAGTTTGAAGACGATTTAAAAATTGTCTATATGGACTTTCCGGTTAACCCATCCGGTATCTCGCGTAAGGTGGCTGAGGGAGCCGCTTGTGCAGGAAAGCAAAATAAATTCTGGGAATACCATGATCAGGCATTTGCAAAGCAATCTGAGCTAACAGCCGATTCAGCGCTGGCACTGGCCGAAGAGCTGCAACTGGATACCGATGCATTCAATGAATGTCTGAGTTCAGATTTTCCAGCACAGCATGTAAATAAGGCTGAAGAAGAAGGTCTGCGCCTGGGTGTCGATGAAACGCCCACGTTATTTTTGAATGGCCGCCGCCTGCACTTGCATGATTTAGAAAAAGATCTACCTGTAGAAATTGAAAAAATACTTAAAAGCTCTGCGGCGAATAGTTGATTTTTCATGGGAAGTTTTTCTAAAAAAATTGCGCCATCGATTATCGCTCAGCTTGAAGCCGCTCATAAAGCCAGAACGGATAATGACTCAAGTCTTGATTTTAGACACCTTGAAAACGCCCATGTCCTGGGGCAGGCATCAACTTATTGGCACACACTGGTTCATTTGAAGATGTTGGCCTGGTCAGTAAGAAATAGGGTATTGCGTGAATTCTTTGGGCAAATTTTCAGAATCATTGGTGCAGCAACAAAGACGGCATTCGGTTTGATACCAGAAGGAAATACAGGGGGAGCTAATATTAGCCCTTTTAAATCGCTTCCCATAGCTGCTGAATTTTCAGAAATAATTCAGTCAGCTAAAAAATAAGGCCACTATGAGAAGACGTACGCTGTTCTTAATTACATGTCTGAGTATTGGCATTGGCCTGTCTGCATGGTACTTATTTTTATCCGATACATCCAACCAGTCACAGCCAAAACTAACACCTATTGCAGGACAGCGCTTTGGCGGTGACTTTACACTGAAAGCAGGTGATAAACCTGTCAGTCTGAGTGATTATAAAGGCAAAGTGGTGCTGATTTATTTCGGTTATGCCTCTTGCCCGGATGTTTGTCCCACTTCGTTGGCTTTGCTAGGGACTGCCCTGAAAAGACTGGAGGCAGAAGAAGTTGCACAGGTGCAGGGTATTTTTATTAGCGTTGACCCTGAGCGTGACCAAGGTGAAAAACTGATGGCCTATGCACAGTATTTTCATCCCAACTTTATTGGTGTCACAGGTACTCTGGAAGAGTTGAAACAAGTAGCACAGCAATACGGTAGCTTCTTTGGCAAGTCGGACGACCAATCCTCTGCACTCGGTTATTTGGTTGATCACTCTTCACGAACCTATGTTATGGGTAAGGATGGGGAATTAGCGCATTTACTGCCTCACGATAAGACCGTACCTGAAGTGTTAGCAGCTATTCGGGCAGCATTGAACTAAAAACCTTCCATTATTAAGTATTACCGCAGCTTGCCAGCTACTTCTTTTGGAGTGGCTCCGTGCTGGATTTACTCACGTAGTAAAATCTCTTGAAGCTCTAGTGACTAGAGGTATTAAACTACGTCCTCACACAAGTAAAAGAGGTTAGGCCATGTCTGGATGTTGTGGGAACGATACCAAGTTTGACGGGGTATCTGACGACTATAAGCGGCGGCTTTGGATTGTTATTGCGATCAACGCAATCATGTTCTTTGTAGAAATGGGTGCTGGTCGCTTAGCGCAGTCACAAGCATTGCAGGCTGATGCATTAGACTTTCTGGGGGATGCACTTACTTATGGTATCTCGCTGGCAGTCATTGGTGCTTCGGTTCAAGCACGGACTAATGCGGCCCTTTTTAAAGGTATCAGCCTGTTGCTGGTGGGGTTGTGGGTATTTGGGTCAACGCTTTACCGCGTGTTCTATGCAGAAGTACCGACTGCCGAAATTATGGGAGTAATCGGCTTTTTAGCTTTAGTTGCTAACCTGGCTAGCGTGTTAATTCTGATGAAGTACAAAGATGGTGATGCCAATGTGCGCTCAGTCTGGCTGTGCTCTCGAAATGATGCAATCGGTAATGTTGCCGTTATGTTTGCAGCACTAGGCGTATGGGGAACCGCAACTGTGTGGCCTGACCTTATTGTGGCAGGCATTATGGCTAGTCTATTTTTGTCATCAGCTTATCAGATTTTGACGCAAGCACTGGCTGAACGACAAGCTGAAAAAGTCAGTCAATGTGAACTTACTAGCGAGCATGATCACGGAAAAGATCAGGGTCTGCATGTTAACCAAGAATAGGAGAACACAAGCATGGCATCACGGCATGTTTTTTCAGCGCTAATGCCGGTCTGGCTTTATGCTGCCTGGTTCATCGCTCTGACAGCGACGCTAGGCGCACTGTTTATCGGTGAAGTACTTGGCCAGACACCCTGCGTATTGTGCTGGTATCAGCGTATCGCAATGTTTCCTTTAGCGTGGATTCTGGGCGTGGCTTGTCTGACAAACGATCTACGTATCGTACGTTATGCGCTGCCGCTAGCCCTCGCCGGAGGCGCGATTGCTCTGTGGCATAGCCTGCTTTATGCTGGCATTGTGAAAGAGGCGATCGTGCCCTGCCAACAAAGCGGCCCTTCATGTACAGACAGTGCGATGCTCACTGTGGCTGATTTGCCCATTCCCTATTTATCATTGATAAGTTTTGTGGCCATTGCCATCCTGCTTGTCATATTCCATTTCCACAATAAATCTCCAAAGGTAACAACATGAATCGACCCTTATTGGTTCTGGGTACTCTCGCCTTCGCCGTACTCGTATTTTTTATAGGCAGGTCAATGATCGATCAGTCACCACCTTCAGTCGTTAATGCAGAGCCTGCCGGAAAAAATGAGGCATCTACAGTAAACAATGCGTTGATTCGTCCTTACTCACCGATACTCGGGCCAGAGAATGCCCCGGTCACCATCGTAGAGTTTTTCGATCCTGCTTGTGAAGCGTGCCGGGCCATGCATCCGGTGCTGACTGAAATTCGTGAGCAATACCCTGATGAAGTGCGTATTGTTATGCGCTATGCCGCCTTTCATGATGGTTCTGACATTGCTGTACGCATACTTGAGACCGCCCGCCGACAAGATCTCTTCAAGCCTGTCCTTGAAGCACTACTGGAGGCACAGCCTCAGTGGGCCAGTCATGCTGGTGCCAGGCTAGACATCGCCTGGGAAGCAGCGAAGACAGCAGGTCTCGATATAGATAAAGCACGCCAGGAAATGAACAGCGCTGACATTAACAATGTGCTTATCCAGGATGCTGCCGACATTAAAACCGTCAACGTCCGTCAGACACCCACTTTCTTTGTTGACGGACTCCCTTTGCTTAGCTTCGGCGCTGAACAGCTTAAAGAAATGGTGCGTAAGCACGTGGAATCAGCACGCTAGTAGCATCAGCCTGCGGTGAGTTTAATAACCTGATTATAGATATTCGCGTAGTTTTTCAGCCACTTCTTTTGGAGTGGCTCCGTGTTGGATTTTTTCACGCAGCACACCTTGCTGATCAACCAGAAAAGTCACCGAGGAATGATCCAGTGTGTAGCCCATTGCTGATTCTGGTGTGTCCATTTTTTTATATAAAACGTTATATTGCTTAGCTACCTGGGCTATCGCTTCCGGTTTGCCACTCAGGCCATGAAAACTAGGATGAAAATACTGAGCGTAATTTTCTGTTAGTTCCGGCGTATCCCGTTCCGGGTCAATAGAGATAAAGAGCCCTGCAATGTTTTCCTGTTCTGACCCCTTCAATAATTTAAGCGCACTCTTCATGATACCTAATGAGGTTGGGCAAACATCCGGACAGGAGGCGAAGCCAAAATAAATTAATACTAGCTTCCCCTGGTAGTCTGACAAACCGGACTTCCCCCAGGGGGCCTCTAATGTAAAATCGCCGCCATAAGCTGCTAAAGCATTTTCTACTGTTCTCAGCTCTTGCATCTTCCATGACAGAGTGACCCCTCCCACAAAAATAAATGAGATCAGAATGATATAAAATGGTCGCGATAATTTTATAGATTGACTGAGTGACTTCATATTTAAGACGATATACTGTGTTTAAATCAGGAAGGCTTACCAATCAAATCAGCATTAGCAGGAAGCTGAAACTGGAACCGATTGACATCTATTGGAATATTGAGTTTCATTCCCTGAAAGCGAATATAGGTCTGTTGCCCAAGGTTATCTTCTAATACCATTTCCTGAATACCTGTTTTATTTACACCTAAATTCATACTGGAAAATCCGGAATCGCGCTTATGGGGGGTCAGCTTAAACCATTCCAGGTTGCTGTCCTGCATTTGCATTTCTGTCACTTTGAATTGTTTCTCTACCGGCTGTTTATTCATTAACATACCGATAGGCGCGGCAGATAACGCTTGTTGCGATGGTTTAACCGTGACTTGTTCCAGTTCAATATCATGCTCCCAGACGTTTTTACCATCAGCTACAATTAAATGCGTATTAGGAGCGGAGTATTGCCACCGGAAACGACCCGGACGCTGTACAAAAACCATGCCGCTTGATTTCTGTTTTAACTGGCCACGTTCATCAAAAACTTCCTGAGTGAATCCTGATTGCATGGTATTCATCGTAGTAAAAAAATCGTTCAGCTTTTGTCGCCCTTCTTCGGCCCAGGCAGACTGCATAATGCTCGATATAAAAATTAGCACTGTAAGCATAGTTGCTTTATTGAGCATGTTTTTACCTTATTCCTAGTTAAATGATGGCCTAGTTTACATTGAAGCCCAATATTTTCCAGATTCTAATAATTAATTATTATTAATTTATTATAAATATTGAAATGTAACTAAGCCAGAATATTAACCAGAGAAAAAAGACCAGGGATAGCCAGGTAAACCTTCGGCAGGCTTACCCACCAAATTGCCGCCCGACATCGCGATCAATAGCGGCGTTATCACGAAGTTTCAGGAGCCTGTTACTCATTCTTTTGACCAACCACTTAAATTCCTTCATCTTTCCCGCACTCAAAACGCCTTTCATGGGTAGTTTTACCTGTTGGGGGTTTTGTGGCTTCCCATTCTTAAGAAATTCATAGTGAACATGATTGCCTGTTGAGCGGCCTGTTGATCCCACATAACCAATAATGTCCCCTTTTTTTACGGTTGCTCCGATACTGAGGTCTTTTTTATGTTTTGACATATGGCTATAGCGCGTTCTGATGCCGTCGCCATGGCTGATTTCCACGGTATTACCATAGCTGCCTTTGTATCCGGCAAAGCGTACTTTCCCGTCCCCTGTAGCATAAATCGGTGTATTGCGTGGCGCTGCAATATCTACGCCGGAGTGTTGGCGGCGTTTGCGCAGCACGGGATGATCACGCATCCCAAAACCGGAAGATAAGCGGCCGCCATTGAGCGGTAAACGATTAAAGGCTACTTTCTTCATTTCCAGGTTAGCATCCAGCTTCAGATAGAGCGGTTTTTTACTGTCAGCCAGAAAACGCACCCGTTGATACGCTTCGCCCCGGTGGATGAATTCTGCAGCTAGCACAGTACCCGTATAAATTCGCTCGCTTTGGTAGTAATAACCTTCAAAGATAACCCCAACCTGATCGCCAACCCTTATGCGGCGAAAGTTGACATCATTCTTGAAAATTTTGACGAGTTGACGGGTGATCGATGAAGGCAGGCCTGCCTTGGCAGCGTCTTCATGCAAAGGGTTCCGAATGACGAAAGCAACCTGCTTGCTTTGTTCTTCAAACGACTCATCCCATTTTCCGGAGTACCCACTACTCTGGCGAACAGTGATAAAAGCTTTGTGCCTGCCTGTTGCGTAGATAAGTTGTTCTACACGTTGGTTGTTCACTTGCACCAGTAGTTTCTTGCCCGCTTTCAGTGTGGCCAGTTCTTTTTTAACATCCGGGTGCTTCAATAATTCTTGTGTGTTGGTCGTCAGGCTTAATGGCTGCAAAATGCTATCGAGGGTTTCTCCGTCAGCAATGGTGTGTAAGTACCATTTTCCTATCTTGGTGGAAGGCAAAGGTTCTGCTTCATACCCCGCATAAGTTTCTACCGCTACCGGCAGGTTCAGTGCTACCGAATTTTCATAGGCCCTATTTTCTGGTGAAACAAAGGGTGTGTTTATCACCAGAGGTTCTATCGCCGGAGAGGGGTGAGTGATTGAGTAAATCGGGATATTACCTGTCAGCGCGAATACACCCACAGCAAACAGTAAACGAGTCATTATGTAACGCCCCGGCTTTCTTTTACGAACCTGGGGCAGCCGTTGTCTACGCTGATGAGACCTGTTGATCAGAGTCACAGTATCAACTATCTTTCGATGTCGCGGTTGGTTCTGCTGAGACCAGCCTCAGTTCTGCCAACAAGAAAAATATATTATTCATAGCCTGACGCCATTGATTATTATTCTTTTGATGTCTGATTTCATGTTCAATATCTAACAATATGGCCTCCCCCTTTGTTAAACCCAGCACGCTTTTTATGGGAAAATCAAACTAATGTCAACGTGGAGGTTCAACAAAGGCCAACAACTTCCGGAGCAAACGTGTTCACCAGAAGTAATGAGGCTAAGTTATTTTGCTGATGCCAACCAAGGCTGTTGGCGATTAGGAAAATACCTGAAATGACCGGTAATTGGCCAATCAAACAGGACATCTTCCATTTTGGTGCCACTGGAAATATTGTGAACAATCATATAACGATTGGGATCTGCCGGTGAACGCTGGTTGACTACAATGCCGATATGCCCTTGGTCACCACCGAGGCTCCACGTGACTATGTCACCAGGCCGATAATCCTGGGAGTTGCGCGTAACCGGCAGGCGTTGCGCATGTCGGTTAAAGAAAGCCCTCAGATTATGCACTCTGCGATGATCAATATTGGGATCTGG
>CACVAV010000071.1 GCA_902727945.1 uncultured Thiotrichaceae bacterium
GAAAGACATGAGGAGGTCTTGGTGGAGCCTATCCCCGATCCGTTATTAGTGATGCTTGAACGTATAAAAAAAGGTGAAGAAGCCGCTCTTGAAGCGCTATATAATGCGACAGTCAGTCGTGTGTATGGCTTGGCGGTCAAGATAGTTAATAATCCTGAGTTGGCAGAAGAAGTCGTTGGTGACGTTTTTTTACAGGTATGGCGTAAAGCACGTGACTTTGATGCAGAGCGGGCGGTGCCACTGGCCTGGTTGCTGATGATTTGCCGTAGCCGTGCGCTGGATAAGCTGCGTCGGGAAAAAAGAATAACCAAAAACCAGTGTCAGCACTATGAAAACGCAGAGCCTGAAGCGATGAATGTAAAGTCTCCTCTGGAAACTGCGTCGTGTCACGAAATGTCGGGCTATGTTCGTGAGGCTTTACTGCAACTCAATGATCAGCAGCACCAGCTTATTATACTGGCCTTCTACAAAGGTATGTCCCATCAGGAGATCAGCGACTATACCGGTAATCCGTTGGGCACTGTGAAATCCGGTATCCGGCGCGCGCAAATATTATTAAGACAAATTATGTCCCGCGAGGATTGTAAGAAAGGAGAGGCTTATGGGTAGCAACTCAGACAAGCGACTTGAGGTGCTCGATCATGATGTACTCGTGATGTTAGCTGCTGCCCATGAGCCGGTGGACTTACCTGATGAAGTCACTTCACGCATGCGTAACAATGTGATGCAAAGCATTCGTGCTGAACAGGCCGCTGAAAACCCCGGTTTTTCTACGGTACGTGTCAGTGAGGATGAGGGCTGGATTGAGGCACTGCCCGGTGGGCACGTGAAAGTGCTTAAGGGGGATATTACGGTGCCGAATAGTTTGTTGTCTTATTTGATTCGCCTGGAACCCGGTTTTGCTATGGAAGGCCATGCCCATCTGTTTGATGAAGAAACACTGATGATAGAAGGTGACCTATCGCTGGGTGATCTGAAGCTTTCCGCCGGAGATTTTCACTTTGCTGCCGCTGGTGTTGTGCATGGGGATGTTTATACCGTGCAGGGTTGTTTGGCTTATATGCGTGGGGCTTTGCCGGTCTAGTATTGGGTCTGGACGTACGGACGTACATTCGATAAATTATTAAAAATAAATGAATCTGATTGTTTCTTTAGCTGCGTAACCCGGTTACATCAACCAAAATGTAACCGGAGAGACGCATGAAACGACTAAAGCAAAACGTATTGGCGGCTGTTATCGCAGCAACGTATACCGTAACAATGTCGGCTGCGACAGCATCAAGCCACCGCGAAGCGCCCTTTATCACGGAAAATCCGAAAGTGGATGCCACCGACTTTTACATGTTTCGCAGTTATGAACCGGGTCGTGAGGCTTTTGTTACGTTGGTGGCGAATTATAATCCATTGCAGGATGCTTACGGTGGCCCTAATTATTTCAGTCTGGCGCAGGATGCCTTATATGAGATACATATTGATAACAACGGCGATGCCATCGAAGATCTGACTTTCCAGTTTCAGTTTGATAATAAACTGGGTAATAAAGGGGCGGGTGCTGCTTTAGCTATCAACGGCAAAAATGTTGCCGTACCGCTGAAAAATATCGGCGGAGTGACTTCAAGCGACAATAGTAAGCTGAATTTCACAGAATCTTATACGGTTAATGTCGTTAGCGGTGATCGTCGCACCGGCACGAAAGCAGCGGTTGTTGGCTCAAACAATGGTCTTGCGGATTTTGCCAAGCCTTACGACAATGTCGGTGAGAAGACGTTTG
>CACVAV010000072.1 GCA_902727945.1 uncultured Thiotrichaceae bacterium
GCAACGGCATTTCGCGCAGACGGTCAGCCAAGGCCAAAGACGGTGGGTCACCGGCACGTCCGCCACTGTGATTTTCCAGGCCGATATGAATTTTTCCGGCCAGAAAGGTGCCTGCTGTCAGGATAACCGTAGCGCAAGAAAAATCCACACCCATTTGGGTACGCACACCCACAACACGCTCACCTTCAAGAATAAGGTCGTCTGCTGCCTGCTGAAACAGATCAAGATTCTCCTGCCCCTCAACAATCGCCCGAATCGCAGCTTTATAACGCACACGGTCAGCCTGCGCACGAGTCGCACGCACTGCCGGGCCTTTCCGTGAATTAAGGATCCGAAACTGGATACCACCTTTGTCAGCAGCCTTGGCCATTCCACCACCCAGCGCATCGATCTCTTTAACCAGATGGCCTTTGCCGATGCCACCAATAGCCGGGTTACAACTCATCTGGCCAATGGTTTCGATATTGTGGGTCAACAGCAAAGTACTCTGGCCCATACGCGCCGCCGCGAGCGCAGCTTCGGTTCCGGCATGGCCGCCACCGATGACAATGACATCATAGGACTTTGGATACTGCATGATTCTGACCTTACGTTGGTGTTGATAGATTGGGCGATATAGCTAATTATACGCTGCAATATTTCATTATGTCGTTACAATACCGCCATGACAGCAGAAACATTTATTACATTCAGCGTTATCGTTGCGGCATTGCAACTGATCGAGAGTCTGAACCTATATTCGGGCCGGGGCAAGTTAACGGCCATTGCGATGGCTATCTCAACCGTAGAATTCATCTGGTTGATAACGTGCATCTACGCCCTGTTTTCAATCAGTTTTCCGGGCTGGTCAATCTTTCTGCCTGCCGCATTCGTCAGCTATTTTGCGGTGGCTACCTGGCACAGCCGTCATTTCACAAAAGATATTGAAAACCTCGACGACGCTAAAGAACTCATTATACCCAAAAACCTGGTGCTGATTAGCCTTGGTTTTAGTGCTGCGCATTTGGTCGTTAGTGGGTTGGCTTGGTTGCAGTATGTGGGTGCGTGACTTCCTTCAGCCACTTTCAGTAGATTTCTATACAGCCAACGACCTCATCATCGTTGAACTGCTTTATTTCAGCAGCATTGTCCAGCAGCTTACTTTTGATAACATTTTTCGGCTGATTGCCACATTTTAGCCAGACAACTTTCGGCGGGAACCCGTTTAACACGCTCATTTCATGGAAATCACTGTCTTGCGTCACCAGAATATAGCCATGCTGCTGAGCGTAAGCCCACAACTCCCGGTCATCATGGCTCTCAAGCCCTTCTAATGCTACCTGTGAGGAATCAGGGTACTGATCCTGTAAAGCTGGCACAATACGCCTTGACAGGTTTTCATCCAATAATAATTTCATGCAGCTTTTAATGTAGTCAGATTGTGCTCTCGCTGCGCCGCAAAGCACAGACAAGCAGTGATGTCTGCCACCTCTAACTCAGGGAAATCCTCAATAATTTCCTGCGCACTCATTCCATTGGCCAGCCAGCCCAACACGTCATAAACTGTAATCCTAAGACCTCTTATACAAGGCTTACCACCTCGTTTTCCGGCAGTCATGGTGATTCTGCTCATAATATTTTTCTCCTGAAGGTCATTGCAGACTACTTTTCACTTCCACAATCAAAAAAGGCTCACATGATATTATCATATAAGCCTTTTAAAATATGGCGCGCCCAGAAGGATTCGAACCTCCGACCGCCTGGTTCGTAGCCAGGTACTCTATCCAGCTGAGCTATGGGCGCTAACTGAGATGCGCATTCTGCGCATTTCAAAGTAATTGGTCAAGCAATATTTTAATATTTCAGGCCAAAAACTTAATGGCGGAGAGTGAGGGATTCGAACCCTCGATGAGGCTATAAACCCCATACTCCCTTAGCAGGGGAGCGCCTTCAGCCACTCGGCCAACTCTCCAAATCGATTCAATTTCGACGGCGGTAAGGATAACTGTCAATTCGATCAGGGTAAAGACCTAATTTGAATTTTCTTCCACAACAGCCACCTCCAATGGCTCCTGATTAATACGATCATAAATTTCTTCACGATGCACAGCAACATCACGCGGCGCATTAATGCCCAAACGTACCTGGTTTCCTTTCACTCCCAATACTGTGACGCTCACATCATCCCCAATCATAAGAGTCTCCCCAACCCTACGAGTCAGTATTAACATAACGCAAATCTCCATATGCCATTTTTTGCCGCTACTCTAAACGGGTTACACACAAAACAACCCACACATATCTATGACCAACAATCCCACAAATCCAATGAACTGAGACTGAACTTTCTTATTATAGTGTTGTACTTTTACCATTAAGTGACAAAAAGCAACAGCTTTTTATTGGTATTTTTTAAGAAAGGCTTCAAAAATTTTATCGTTTGCCAAAAAAATAGCCCTTCTGACGCCAGAAAGGCTATTTTTGGTTAGCCCAGCACTCCCAAACAGTGCTGACCAATCAAGCCATAGTTTCACTCAAACCAAAAGCATCGTGCAGAACCCGTACCGCCAGCTCTACATACTTCTCATCCACCACCACGGCTACTTTAATCTCAGAAGTAGACACCAAACGGATATTAATACCCTCATCCGCCAGCACTTTAAACATCTTGCTCGCCACACCAGCATGAGAGCGCATACCTGCCCCCACAATCGCCACCTTAGCAATTTTGTCGTCCCACTTACACTGACTCGCTTCCAGCTTACTGGCAACGCCCTCAAGTAGCTTGCTGGCGGCTTCAAGGTCGTTGCGATGCACAGTAAACGTAAAGTCAGTCAATCCGTCACGCCCGACATTTTGCAGAATCATATCCACTTCGATATTCGCATCCGCCACCGGCCCGAGAATCTGATAAGCAATGCCCGGCTGATCCGGCACACCCGCAATCGTCAACTGAGCTTCATCACGATTAAACGCAATACCGCGTACCAACACATCTTCCATTACACCGTCCTCATGGGTTACCAGCGTACTTTTCGGCTTTTCATCATCATCAAAGCTCGACAGCACACGGATGGGCATATCATATTTATAAGCAAACTCAACAGCACGGATCTGCAGAACTTTAGATCCCTGGCTCGCCATCTCTAACATTTCCTCCAGACCCAGCACCGGAATATGGCGCGCATCCGCCACCATACGCGGGTCAGTAGTATACACACCATCGACATCCGTATAAATCTGGCACTCATCGGCTTTCAGCGCCACTGCCAGCGCGACCGCTGTTGTGTCCGAGCCACCACGTCCCAGCGTCGTAATATCACCGTATTCATCCATACCCTGAAAACCAGCCACCACAACGACACGGCCTTTATTCAGGTCATTACGGATCGGCGTATCATCAATCCGGCGGATACGTGCTTTCGTATGCACCGCATCTGTCAGAATTTTAACCTGACCGCCGGTGTAGGAGCGGGCATCCTGACCTTTGCTCTGCAAGGCCATCGACAGTAAGCCAATGGTTACCTGCTCACCGGTCGACAGGATCATATCCTTTTCACGCGCCGAGCCTTCGGGATCAATATCATTAATCAGGCTCACCATGCGATTGGTCTCGCCTGACATCGCCGAAACCACCACCACCACATCATTACCACGATTCACCCAGCGAATCACACGATCAGCGACCGCCTTAATCCGCTCCGGCGAACCTACTGAAGTACCACCGTACTTCTGAACTATCAGTGCCATATCCTTATCCTAAGTCCGTTCCTGAACCCAATGTTGCACAGAAGCCAGTGCCACAGGCAGTGCTGAAACATCTGTACCACCACCCTGAGCCATATCCGGACGACCACCGCCTTTACCACCGATCTGCCCAGCGACAAACTTCAGCACGTCACCCGCCTTCACTTTAGCCGTCTCAGCTTTAGTGACACCAGCGACCAGACTAATCTTGCCATCCTGTACCGCCGCCAGCACCACTACCGCCTGACCCAGCTTATTCTTCAGCTGATCCACGGTGTCGCGCAATGATTTCGGGTCAGCACCTTCCAGATTGGCGGCCAACACTTTAATACCGGCCACATCCACCGCCTGATCAGCCAAGCCGGAACCTGCCTGAGAAGCTAACTTGCCTTTCAACTGCTCCAGCTCTTTCTCCAACGCACGGTTTTTCTGCAATGCTGCTTCAACCTTGCTGACTACATCAGCGCTATTGGACTTAACCAGCTTCGCCACATCATTCAGGCGACCATTGGTTTCATTCAGCCAGGCCAGTGCATTGTTACCTGTCACCGCTTCAATCCGGCGAATACCGGCAGCCACACCACCTTCACTGATAATCTTGAATAAACCAATATCACCGGTACGTTTGACATGGCATCCACCGCATAATTCCGTAGAAAAACCAATTTGCAGCACCCGCACTTCGTCGCCGTACTTCTCACCGAACAATGCCATCGCACCTGCCGCTTTAGCCTGCTCCATATTCATGATATTCGCAGACGTTTCAGCATTCGCCATGATCTGCGTATTTACAATCGACTCAACCTCGGCCATCTGCTCAGCAGACACCGGATCAGGGTTAGAAAAATCAAAGCGCAAACGCTCTTCATTGACTAAAGAACCTTTCTGTTCAACATGCTCACCCAATACCCGGCGCAACGCTTCATGCATCAGATGCGTAGCGGAGTGGTTCAGAATAACCGCCTGACGACGCACGCTATCCACTTCAGCCACCACTTCAGCACCAACGGCTAAGGTGCCAGCTTCCTGCACACCATTGTGCACGAAGGTAGTGCCCTGCTTTTGAGTATCCGTGACACGAAACACAGCATCGCCCGAACGCAACACACCGGTATCACCCACCTGACCACCGGATTCTGCATAAAATGGCGTGTGATCCATTACCAACTGAGCTTCCATACCCGCAGATAAACTGTCAACCGACTGACCATTAACAAACAAACCAGCAACTATGCTGCTTTCTTCCAGTAAGTCATAACCGTGGAACTCAGTGGCAGAATCAATATCCAGCGTAGTCGTGTAATCAACACCAAACTTTCCGGCTTCACGGGACTGTTTACGCTGTACATCCATTGCCTTATCGAACCCGGCCTCATCCACCTTCAACTCGCGCTCGCGCGCAATATCAGCGGTCAGGTCTAACGGAAAACCATACGTATCATAAAGCTTGAACACGGTCTCGCCATCAATGGTGTCACCACTCATATTAGCAATGGCATCTTCGAGAATTTTCATGCCATGCTCAAGCGTTTCGGCAAAGCGGGCTTCTTCTTTTTCGAGCGCCTGTTCAATTTGCGCTTGCATTTTTGCCAGATCAGGATAAGCACTCCCCATTTCGTCCACTAACGGCTGCACCAGCTTATGGAAGAACGGTGTTTTCAGACCTAACTTATTACCATGACGCACGGCACGGCGAATAATCCGCCGCAACACATAACCACGACCCTCATTGGACGGCAATACCCCGTCAACCATCAGGAAGGAACAGGAACGAATATGATCCGCCACGACTTTCAACGACGGATCATCCAGATCAGTCAGGTCAGCTATCGCTGCCGCTGATTTAATCAGGGTCTGGAAAATATCAATTTCATAGTTGCTGTGCACACCTTGCAAAATAGCTGCCAGACGCTCCAGCCCCATGCCAGTGTCCACAGAAGGCTTTGGCAATGAATTCATGCTGCCATCAGCAGTACGCTCATACTGCATAAACACCAGATTCCAGATCTCAATGAAACGATCACCATCTTCTTCCGGCGTGCCCGGAGGCCCACCCCAGATGTGCTCACCGTGATCATAGAAAATTTCACTGCAAGGCCCGCACGGCCCGGTATCCCCCATCTGCCAGAAATTATCTGAGGCATAAGGTGCCCCGCCATTATCACCGATGCGGCTAATGCGCTCCGCCGGAAAGCCGATTTCCTCTACCCAGAAATTAAAGGCTTCATCATCTGAATCATAAACCGTCACCCAGAGCTTCTCTTTCGGCAAGCCAAGCACTCCCGTCAGAAATTCCCAGGCAAAACGAATCGCATCTTCCTTGAAGTAGTCACCGAAACTGAAGTTACCCATCATCTCGAAGAACGTGTGATGCCGCGCGGTATAGCCGACATTTTCCAGATCATTATGTTTACCACCGGCCCGCACACAACGTTGCGAAGTCACCGCCCGTTGATAGGCACGTTTCTCAACACCCAGAAACAGGTCTTTAAACTGCACCATACCGGCGTTGGTAAACAGCAACGTAGGATCGTTACCAGGCACCAGTGAACTGGAGGGAACATGCTCATGTCCGCGTTCTTTAAAGAAGTCAAAAAACTTCTGTCTTATGTCAGCACTCTTCATGGAAAACCGCATTAATTGTATCGATATAAAAACCGCGCCCGGCCAGAAATCGGGACTGACGGGCGCGTTCCTTGAAATCCTCAGGGATTTCTTCACCAAATTTTTTCTCACGCTGGTAGCGGGCATGCTCCAGCCAATCAGTATCAGATGAATCAAACGCCTCGCGTACCAATTCATCATCAACACCTTTATTACGCAGAGCATAGGTAATTTTCATTGGCCCATGCCCGCGTATAAGCGACGAACGCATAAACATTTCTGCGTAGCGCTGGTCGCTCAGATAGCCGGATGCTTCCAGCTCGTCCAGCAAGCCGTCTAGCTCGCTGTCACTCACCTCATGCTGACGGGTAACTTTATCAGCCAGCTCCTTCCTTGAGTGATCCCGCAACGACAACAGGTGAATCGCCTGGTGTTTAGCCCGTTTCAGTTCATCACTCAAGAAATACTACCTATCCGTCAACTGTCAGTTAATTAAGATTTTTTAGCATCTTTCTTAACATCCTTCTTCACATCTTCGACTTCGCCCTCATCTGCTTCAGGCTCACCCAGCGAGAGTAGCTTCGTGCGTAAAGCCAACTCAATCTCAGCAGCAGCTTCCGGATTTTCCTTCAGCCAGGTCTTGGAGTTATCCTTACCCTGGCCGATTTTGGCATCCTTATAGCTGTACCAGGCACCGGCTTTACCCACCAGGCCATGCTTCACACCCAAATCAATCAGCTCGCCTTCATGCGAAATACCTTCACCGTACAGGATTTCAAACTCAGCCTGCTTGAAAGGAGGCGCTACTTTATTCTTCACTACCTTAACGCGGGTCTCATTACCGACCACTTCGTCGCCCCTCTTAATCGCACCAGTACGGCGAATATCCAGGCGTACAGAAGCGTAGAATTTCAGCGCATTCCCGCCACTGGTGGTTTCAGGGTTACCAAACATCACGCCGATCTTCATACGTATCTGATTGATAAAGATAACCATGGTGTTAGAACGCTTGATATTACCGGTCAGCTTACGCAGCGCCTGTGACATTAAACGCGCTTGCAGGCCAACATGAGAGTCACCCATGTCACCTTCAATTTCGGCTTTCGGCACCAACGCGGCTACAGAATCCACTACCACCACATCGACTGCACTGGAACGCACCAGCATGTCAGTGATTTCCAATGCCTGCTCACCGGTATCCGGCTGCGACACTAAAAGATCATCAACATTAACGCCTAATTTTTCAGCATACTGTGGATCAAGTGCATGCTCAGCATCAACAAAAGCTGCGGTGCCACCCATTTTCTGGCATTCCGCAATCACCTGTAGCGTCAGCGTCGTTTTACCGGAAGATTCAGGGCCATAGATTTCAACCACCCGTCCTTTTGGCAAACCACCGATACCCAATGCCACATCCAGAGTCAGCGAACCGGTGGAGATAGCATCGATATTGCGTATCACATTACCGTCCCCCATGCGCATGACCGCACCTTTACCAAACTGACGCTCAATTTGGCCTAATGCAGCTGCTAACGCCTTCTTTTTATTATCATCCATCCGGTCATTCCTCTGAGTAAAATTCATAAATGCGCATGCTAAGATCTGCCATGCTGCTTTAAAATAAAAACAGCAAAGCCGCTCTTAAGGACAGTGATTATTCCACAACTTGCGTACATGCAAAAGGTAAAGCGGAAAAGCTGTAGGGGAAATCGCAAACTTTACCCACTCATTCCGAGTTGGTGCATCCAATCAAACCGATGCAAACCACACATAATGCACCAGCGATCGTAGTAGTATCGCCACAGCCGCCCCATAAAGCGCAGGCTTCACCACTTCAGCCACCCGGCTTCCGGCAGTCATCATGATCGCCACACCGGCCACATCCAGCGGGTGAATCAAAAAACCGGCCAGACGGTTAAATTCCCCCGCACTCACCAACCCCTGCTCCATCGAATCCATCATCACACCCATCATCGCCGTACCACCCGCGATGTATTTGGTAATCGCAGGCAATAAAGCCGCCGCTGGCAAATCCAGCAGGGTAAATAAAGGCGCTAACGCACCTTCCAACAACTCAATCACCCCGAATGAACGCAGGGTATTCACCAGCAATAAAGCCAACACCAGCATTGGGATGGCATTAACCGATATATTGAACGCCTCTTTCCCCGCCGTATTAATTACCGCCATCAGGCCTTTCGTATCCTGTGCTACCGGATGATCAGGTAATGGTTCACCAACGATTTCATGCTCAGGCAGGTGCCGTGCAAATCCGTAATAAGTCACCGCCGCACCCAATAGTCCAGCCGCCGCAGAAATCAGGATAGTCGTAATACCGTGCAAGCCCACCGCCGACATCGGAAAAGTAACATTAGCCTGCGCCGCGCCGAACACCATCGCCAGGGTAGCTGCGATATGCCGCCGTGACACGCCACTATTATTCATCATCGCCAGGGTCGCAACAGGTGCAGCCACACTGACAAATAACACTTGAATCAATGCGAACACGCCCAGGCCGGTGATGCCAAACGGCAGAAAAAACGGCGCAATACGCACCACAATCCAGTCCAGAATGCCACGTGCTTCTAACAAACGCATAAAAGTCAGCATCACGATCATGATTGGGAGGAAGATAAATAAGGCAATTTCAACACCTGCCCTTCCGGAACTCAGGATTAGTTCGGCAAACTCGGTCATAGCAGATTGGTCTTGTCAGGTGGAAGGCATTACATTATATGTTGCTCCGCAGCAATTTACTATTCCGGCACTGCTTATGCCGCTATTTTACAGTTGCTCCCACTAACCGTTAACGCCATACTACAAACCTATGAAAACATTCAAATGCAGTTGCAAAGATCACCCCATTTTATTTTTTGAAAACAGCCTCTGCGTTGCTTGCAACAGAA